>NZ_JBKQGZ010000023.1:0-78852 GCF_050487165.1 Providencia sp. Me31A | reverse complement strand
AGTTAGCGTGCATTTCTTCATAGATACTTTGCTGATTTTCTTTCGTTTCTGTTGTCGTTTCTTCCAAATTAGCAATAGCCGTTTTTTGAGAGTCAACAACACTACTCACATCCGACAGCTCGCGCCCCTGTTTATCAATATCCTCCTTCAGTTTGTCATCACCCGCTTTAATATCCGCAGTAAGCTGTTCTCGGGTTTGTGCAAGTGCATTGTCTTGTTCAACCTGAACTTTTTTGATTTCAGTGATATTTGCTTTGGTGTCATCAATATGCGCTTTAAGCTGAACACCCGTTTCCGCTATCGCTTTATCAGCCGTCGCTATCGCTTTTTCATTCCGTAAAATGCTGGCTTCAGAGGTTCGCAAACGGTCAGTCATTTTGCTAAAGCTGGCAATGGTCTGCATGGCCGTTTCAGCTTGTGCAATTTCCTTGTTGGTGTTCGCAATTTCCATGCGAGTAATTGCACCGTAGATGTCACCAAACTCCGCAATCGTGGACTGCTTGAACTCGGCTTGTGCTTTTTCCAGCGTGGCTGTCGCGTTTTCCACTTGCGTGACTCGCCCTGTCACGCCCTCAACATCAGCTTTGACTTGGTCAATTTTTTCCGCTGAAGCTTTCTCATACGTGGCTTGCGCCTGTTTAACTTCTAAAATTGATGATGTATTAGACGCTATTGTAGCGCTCGTTTGGGTCTGCCAAAGTGCTGCAGCTTCTCTATCAGCAACTTGCACTTGCTTGATTTCAAAGATTTCCGCTTTACGATCTTTAACTTCCTCATTCAACTTAAAGTTTACGCGCGTTGTATACTGCACATTCTGCAGGACAGCTTCACCCACAATTTCAACGTTCGTATTGAGTTGAAAGACTTTGTTATCAAGTTCAATTGTCTTGCTATCAACATTGACAATGTCATGCTTAATTTCGAGTTGTTCGAGCGTTAAGTCTTCAATGTGATCCTTATTGAAGTCGATTTGCTCCTGCAGTTTCTGACCGGCTTCATTGCTGAGAAAAATATTACCCAGTTCATCAACCATATCTTTTGGCGTTCCGTCAGCCTTTCCTACGGCTTCAACAAACTGCGATTTTCCGTAGCTGTTAACAGTTCGAACATAAAACCAGTAATCAGTGCCGGCTTTTAAATTCTCCTTCGTCCAGAATTGCCCCTGCCCTTGGCGATTGGCTTTTGTAGTGACTTCAATGTCATTCGTGCTGGCCAGTTTCTTGTCGCTGAACCAGAATTCAAACGTATAGCCGTGTTGTGCAGTTTCGCCGCCATGCGGGATACAAGTCAGTGAAAACATGCCGCCAATCATTTCAACACTAACGGGTTTAGGTGGAGCCTGAATATCAAAATCAATAATCGCAGGGGCAGACATCGCACCAGCGGCATTGATTGAGCGAACTTCGGCACGATAAGAGCCACGTACAAGACCCGATAAATCCACTCTATCCTGTGGCACCTGAATGGACTGGATCACTTTGCCGCTTTCAATAATGTTTACTGTGTTATAGCGAACATCTGCAGCTGCTGATTGCCAGCTCAAATACCCTTGAACCACCTCACCAATATTAGTGGCCACAAAAGCAAGGTTAAGCGGTGGAGCTACCCCGCCAGTCGGTAAAACAGTGAATGGAGGACGAACAAAAGGTTTACCAATTATATCCTCATAGATATAAGCCCCGTCCTCCTCGAGGAGAATGTCAACGCCCTCTTGCGGATGAAACTTCCATTCAGCAACCCGAAACTCAAGGCTTTGAATACCAATTTGAGGCAGGTTTAATAAAATCACCTCTCCTGGTCTATAGGCGTAACCATCCATATTCATGCGTAATTGAACACGACGACCCGCCCGTTTTTTACGTAGGTATAAATTAGAGAGACGTGCCGCTTGGTATGGGCTAGTGACAAAGCGATAGTCCATATTTTCTTTGATTTCTAAACCGTCCTCATCAACCCATTCATCAACAATAACTGGCTCAAAATCGGTTTTAATGTACTGCTGCTCTGCATCAACAAACGTGCCGTAAATCGCGTTGGTTGCATCTCGCAGGGCAAGCTCAGGCGTAATATTAACAGTATCAATAATTTGATTAGGTTCGATGCGTAATACAGCTGGTCCATTATATGCTTGCATTAAAATACCGTGTTTACCTGCAACATAAGTCGGCTCAGCTGCAATGCATTTATGCATGTGATCCAGTATCGCGGATGGAGACTCAGAAAGCTCATAAGCCCCATTAATGGTATAGCGAGGTTCGGTGTTACCTTCCGGTGTCGTTACTGGCTCATCGCACAAATCAGCAACAACTTTGAATGCGTCAAAATCAATGTCTGAATCAGGCACGCTCAAATAGCTACGATAGAAATCAAGAATAACCAGTGCGCCGTTATTACTCCACACCGTTTTGTCTGTGCGCGGATCGTAAATTTGCTTCCCCCAAACTTCGACTTTTACATTGGGTACGCCGTACGGGAATTTCTCAGCATCGTATTTCAGCGTTAAACGTAGCCATGCCAAACCATCCCCGATCATATCCTCTTTCCATGATGGCGCATTTTTCAGCATGTACGGATCGCAATCTGTACGGCCATTATGGAATTCATAGCTAGCCTTATCACCGAAAGTACCGATTAAATCATCGTTCAGCCAAATCTGGCCAATACGGTCAACTTTATGTGCAGCAATGGCTAATGCCATGAATAATCGTTCGTTTTCTGTTTGGTCGCCCTTTTCTTCTTCAGCAAAAAACAGTAACCCGGAACAAACCGTTTTCCCAACAATGATAGTTTCTGGCGCAGTCGGGGAGCGGAGCATTTGCTTGCGTTCTGATTGGTCTCGATACCCCATTGACGGCATTTTATCTTTAAATAACCTTGAACCTGCGAATTGCGTTGCCATGCCCGCCGCAATCATAGCCCAACCTGCTGGGCCACCCATCATGGCACCCGCTATCATTAAGCCGGTAGAAACGATATTTGATACAACTTTACCCATCTACTCGACCCTCCATGCTTTGATTGGTTGATGGTTAACAGGTAATACCCCGCTTTCAGTGACAGACCACACCTTGCCTGCCCAAAGCACGCCAAGAGTTTTACCTTCATCGCCATTAAACATAACAATGTCGCCCCTCGTAGCTTTGTCTGGTTCGATTTCGGTAAAGAAACTTGATAGGCCGGACTCTAAGTCACCAAATTCCGACTTTAAGACTCGCATAGCCCCTGATTTTGTCTTATAGCGGCCACGAACTTTTTCAGCGATATCGATACCACATACAGCAAGTGCGCAATCAGCCGCAAACAAACAGCAGTCATGCCCCCCCCATGAAAAAGGGCGACTCATTGCCGCCCTTAAGGTTTCAGGTAATTGTATGGTCCATTGAGGATGTCGCATTTACTTACCTCCAAATGTAAAAAATCCTCAGTTAAGAGGCCTTGCGTGCGAATTAGTTTTAGTGCTTATTTGTAAATGAAGGCTGGCGCATCCTTTTTACTGCCCCAATAAATCGAACGTTCTGCCATCTGAGCAACATATCGAAATATACGGTCACCATTGTGACGTTTAGACCAGGATTCATCTGTGAAACGGTCAGGCAGCCCCATTGACCAACGTTCAAAACGATTTGATACCGTGAGCCCTATTTTATTCTCTTCGCCTGTGGTAACGCTTAGATTCGCTATTTGCCCTGCGAAAATAACATCCGCTAACATCGGTTGCCCATTATCTTCATCTATTGCCACCAGCATAAGGCGAACATCACGTCCACGACTTCGCTCATTGAGCACTTCACCGACTAGCTTTGAATCAAAACCGCTTAGTGATAGCAATAGTTGAGTTGGGCTGGTTGATAGTCCCTCTTTTACTGATTCAACCGCGCCAAGTTGGCCCACACCTTGATAAACTTCACCCGCGATAATGAGATTGCCTGTTCCCGTATGAACACACGTTACGCCCGATTTTAAATCAAGCTTTGCAGCGACAACCAAATAGCAATCATCATTAATGGCTTTAACCATTTCGTCAGATAAGGGATGGTAAATCATTAGTAAAGTGCCTCCTCAAATTCGAGTTCAACATCCGACCGTAAATAAGGGTGAAATTGAAAATCTCCTTGCTCATTGTCTACCGGCTTAAATATTCCATAAGGTTTAGCAACCTCCACTTTCTCATTAAGAACCGGTGAATATCGAAGCATAGGGGAGATGGCAATAACCGCATTCCCACTTGCATCACTTTTGATATTCTCGGTCACCATTTTGAGTTCATTATTAACAGTAAGGTAATCGCCTTTTCTCAGTACATTAGTGTTAGGCTTCCAACCTTTCGTTTGCAGATATCGTCCCGTTTGATTGGATGCACTCACTAAAGGTGTTCCCATATTAGCAACGCCTTTTCGTGCCCAGTTCGATAGCTTAACTCGCCCACTCTCACCATCAAGCGAAGCCATAAGAACTTCAAGTTCTCTTGATTCATCGTCTGTTAGGTTTGTGAAACTGAGTGAACAATGCCATTTACTGCCGGGGAAACGTACTGTTTGGGAACTGCCTGTGAATACTGAAGTAAAGGTTTTACTGTTACTAATTAATCGCCATGACATTTCGTTGGGGTTAATACCCGAAGGCCATTCGATAACTGACATAATTTATTACTCTAGTAGTTTTCTCGTATTTCCATTAGTGGCAAAATCACGCTGAATTCTTGCCACCGCTTCATCAGCTCCTCTTTTTGCACCAACAGATGCCGCTTGTTGTAATGCTTTTATGAGCGCTTTATCTCCATTTCCATTCACAGAGATAGTTTGTTCAATAGTTTGATGAATGGTGATAGTCGACTGAGAATTTTCATTGGTTTCAGTTGCATTGTTAACGCTCGAATTATTTGTGGTGTTATTTGTTTGGCTTGCAGGGTGAAGGTATTTCATTGCATAAGCATCAGGACTTAATTGATAATTTGGCATCTCCCCTGTATTCATTAAATCGTACAGGTTTTCCTTTCCTATGCTATTGGTTGCTTCTTTATTAAAAACGAACTCATCTTTATGCACTATACCAGCCGGATCATATTTACCGCCCCTGCCTGTATAACCACCTGAACTATAAGCCCTCCAACTCGTTGACATTCCCATGGCGCCAGTTCCCGATGTAGAGGCCCCCGCACCGGCAGCCGCCCCTGAACCGCCAGCTATGCCGCCAAATAATCCAGTGATAGCATTTGTGATCTGCGCCTGAATAGCGATCCGGATTAAGTCTTTAATGATAGACTTAGATAAATCGGCAAAAAAGTCACCAATCGCATCAAAGGCATTTTTAGAATTGGTCACAATGTCAGTTAACGCATCAGCAGAGCCGCTTGTGATATTTTGCAGCGAATTAGTAATGAATCCTTCTGCTTGCTGGCTATAATCCCTCGCGTTATCGGCGTAGTTCTGCAATGCCATATGTACACCGAGTGTCCAGTTACCCCGCATCGCATCTTGTTTCACATGAAAATCCTCAAGCATTGCTAAGCGCTCTTGTAGTTGACTAGAAATGAACTGTGTTTCTTCGTCATACATCGCCTTTGTCATACCTGTGGACTTATCTTGAAACTGCTTTTGTAAGTCCGCTTGCTTACGCTCAAATTCCGCTTCGATTTGGAAACGTTCTTGCATCCTGCCTTGTGCTAGTGTCCCCATACCAGCCATTTCTATTGTCTGGTTATAGCGTTTCTGCGCTTGTTCGGCTTCCTCCATCATTTGCTTATGGAATGATGCAATTTTTACTTCGGCTTCACGATGCTGAATAGTTTTCTCAATTTCTGCATTGCGCTTCATTTCAAGGGTGATCAGTTCAGCATTAGCAAGTAGTGATTTTTGATCTGCGGTGAGGGTTTTCTTAGACTTTATGTCAGCGAGCTGCTGCTCCCATTTAACTAATGCTTGTTGCTGACTACCTAAGCTACCGTTGGTATCTCGCTGTTGAATTAACACCATCTGCTGTTCTTTAAGGCTTGATAGCATTTTTTGAGCGGCAGATTCAGAATAAGTGGAGGTTTTATTTAGCTCCCTTTGCTTTTCAAGGTTATCATACTCAATCCCCGCAAGCTCACGAGCTTCTTTAATACCATCACTATTTGCGCCTGCTCTTATCGCTGCTTGCTCAGCTGCTAATTGTGCTCTCGTCCTACCTGCAACTTTAGATAACTCAACTTGTTGTTTCATTCCTTGAATAAATTTATTAGCATCATCACCGCCGTAATTTAACAATAATGATTGAGCGTTAAACTGCTTCATTGCATTAGTTGAAATACCTAATTTTTGCGCTAGAAATGATTGGGCATCAGCAAGCATTCTAACTTTAGGCTCCGCCGATTCCAAAGCGTCAGACTGTTGACGTGCAACATGCATTTGTTCAACAACAACACTAGAAAGTTGTTGATTAACCTTTGCCTGCGCTTCCTCAGCTAATGAAAGCTTAGTTACTATAGCTTGGCGCTCTGCATACGCTAGCTTTAGATCATCAGATGCTTTCTTAGCTGCCTCAACGGCCTCCTGCCTATCCCAAGATAACCCCTTACCAGAATCAACTACTTTTTGAGCTCTTAAGTATGTCCCTTTTAGACTTTCTATTCCTGCATCCGCAGTAGCTAAATCGTCTTTAAGTTGGCTAACATTTTTAATGAGTTTCACGGAGACAGAGTCCAGCTCAACTTTATTTAATTTTTTTAGGTTACTAATTAAACCAGGAATTTCATCTGTAAATGCCCTAGTTTTCTCTCTCGCCTGCTCTGCTTGTTGAGAATAATAGTAAAGACCAGCGCCTGCTAACATCGCAAACCCAACAGGGCCACCAACTAAAGCTAAACTTCCTTTTAATAGGTTAAGGGAACCACTCGCGGCTCTTGCGGAGGCTGCCGCTGCTGATTGCGCTGCTGTGTATGTATTTGTTGCATTTGTTGCTGCAACAGTCGCCGCAGTCATTGCAGACCGCGAAGCCGTAATTTTAGCCTCTGCAGTGCTGATCGCTGCAGCTCTTGCATTCGCGGTCGCTGTTTCTGCTGCCGCTAATTGACGAGTTAATACTAATGATGATTGTTGCAACTCAGCCATTCGCGTCGCCGTTGCTATTCTTCCTTGTTCAGATATCTGTGATTTGGCTCGTTGTACTTCAAGTGCTTTTTCCGCCTCAATTTGAGATATTTTAACTTTAATGCTATTAACCTCAGCCTGAGCCAACTTAACCTCTGCAACAGAAGCTGCATTTGTCGCCTTGATGCCCTCATACTCTTGCATCATTTTTGCATGAGATGTTTGTATTGCAGCTTTATCAGCGTTCACTCTTCTCAAAGTCGATAGTGCTGCTTGTTCGGCTGCTGCGGTTACTGCTGCTTCTGATTTCGCCTGTGCTGCTGATGCAGTCATTATTCTCAGTTTTTCTTTGCTTGCGTTAGCTAATGCACCGACATATCTTGCACCAATTACACCTGCGCCTATTAAAAATACTTCCGTTAAGGATTCTAAATTTTCTGACCCTGATACGGCTAAATCACGTAATCCTGCAGAAAATGACTTTATAAGCTCATCATCACCTAAAAACTTGGTGAGGTTATTATTAGCAATTAATAACCCTTGGGATAAGGTTGCTGTGGTATTCGCAAATTCTTTTGCAATTGCATCTCCTTGAGATAGAAGCCCATTGACCACAACATCATTCGTTAGTTTTCCTTGAGCCGCCATCGCTCTTAACTGTCCAATATTAACACCTAATGAATCAGCTAAGGCGACCATTAAGCGGCTACCCTGCTCGGCTACAGAGTTAAACTCTTCACCCCGTAAAACCCCAGAGGCTATACCTTGAGATAACTGGATTATGGCATTTTCAGCCTCTTGCGCTGTTGCCCCTGATACCGCAAAACCCTGATTGATAATCGTGGTTAGCTTTGCTAACTCAGTTGCTGACGTCCCATACTCTCGGGTTCCTCGTTCCAATCGAGCATACAGTGTGGCCGTTCCGTCTAGGCTAGCTCTTGTTTCTTGTGATATATCAAAAACACGCTTCATCACTTCAAGCTGAGTTTCACTTGCTTTAGTGGCATTTGCTAGTTTATTAGACAATGTCATCCATGAATCTGAATATTTTAAAACAGCAGATATTGATAATGCACCCGCAGCAGTTGCAGCTATTCTTTTTAAAGAAGCACTAAATGCATCAGTAGATTCTACTGCTCGCTCCCCACGTTGTGTTAATCGGTTTAATGATGATGCCAAGGTATCTGAGTTTCGTTGTGCTGCTGCGCTATCTAAAATAATGGCTAGCCTTGATGATTGCTCTGACATTTTCTATCCCCCTAAAATGCAAAAAACCCGTCAGTTGACAGGGTCTCACTAAAAACAGACAAATTTTATATTGTGTTATTTTTAGTTAATTACTAATGAATTATCAATGATAATAACAGTTAAATTAATCACTGGTTTTATCTTTGAGCATGATTAATTTAGCTATCACAACAGCTGGAATAACAATAAAAACAAAGCTAATAACTTTCAATAGGCAACTATTCTTGATTAATTTAGCTATAGATGGCCCTTTTTTGTAATACCACTTTACAAAATTAATGCCAACTCTACTTTTTAATAGATAACGATCTCTGAAATTTCTTAACGTGATAACAGGATAAGAATATTCATTCCCCATAGTTGCTGTTACAACAAAACATGAGCTTTCCGGTTTAGCTGCTACTGGATTAGGTAGTTTGTATTCTGGGTTTAATTTTTTTAATATTTCACCATACTGCGTCATTGTCCCCCTAACCACTTTCTCATATTCTGGGGCTAAGAAAACTGATTTTGATGTATTATTATCATATGGATCTGTGTATGCGATCCCCTCAATACTCCCTTCACATAACGTAATTATATTTCTCAGTATAATTTCATTTTCTGGATCGTAGGCGTGTGCCAGTTCATACATGGATATCATCTGTTGTATTTGTACTATGTGGGCTGGCCATGTATCTGGTAGCGCTATAAATTCAATGGCATGATTACGGCACAACGAATAACATGCAGTTACTATCTCATTAATAGACCTAGCGCATTCTTTTTTTAGTTCATCAGGGTTATCTGAGAATTTCAACGCACTTTCAAATGCAACCGTCATCTCGCCAAATCTAAGGTTACTTATAGATGACAACCAGCCTGATGCCTCTCCTTTACCAAACCAAGCATTAACATTTATAGGGTCTAGCTCCAAAACTTTATTAAAATAATTCAATGCTTCATCATTATTACCAGCTAGCGCAGCTGTTCTTGCCAATACTAAATAATTATCTTTATTATCCATTATCACACCATCAAATTTAGCTTAAATATACAGTTCGATTAAAGCATTAAAAATGTAATTGGTGTTACTGTTCTTATTTACAGCAATGCAAAACACCTCTGTTAAGAGGTGTTTGTGCGACCTCAATTGTAAGTCTATCCTTATGTTAGTTCTTATCCATCCTTTCTTGCTCTTTCATCCATTCTTCACGAAATAAATCATCAAGTGCAAAAATAGCCGCCTCAAACTCTCTACGGCTTATCGCTGTCGGTTTTGATGAAAGATACTGATCAATATCCCCAAGAGATAAAGGTAATGGACAGGCGGTCATACCTGCATATCGACGGTTACGACCGATAACACTGTAGGCAATTAAAAGCTCGTTAATAACACCATCAAATTTAGGAGCTGGCATCTCGGGAAGCCCTAATTGCTTTCGCTTCCACTTGGCTTTATCCCCTTGTAGCCCGCCAAACTCAGTGAGCCACTTTTGAGCCTCTATGACTTTTTTACTGTTTCAGCCACATGCTCAGATTCTTCTTTGCCTAACTCAATCGCGGCATTAAGAATTTTCCAGTAAAACTCGGGGTTTTGTTTTAATAATATCGCCCCACGTTCAGGCGTGTATTCAATGGCGACTTGCTTACCTTTCGCATTCAGTTCCCCTACACCTTGCCAATCTTTCAACAAATAACGTGCTGTTGTAGCCATTAATAAATCGTCAGGTGTTTGAGTGATATCAATTTTGGTGATGTCAAACTCGGGTGTGCCTACGTTCATTTTGTTATCAAGTCGGTCAATATGGCGGTAGATAGTTGCGCTTGTTGTGCGGTAATTTTCATTTTCAATTGAACCCACGAGCAATTTGACGCCTTCTTGCGGTTCAATCCATTTTGTGACTTCTAATTTTGAATCTTCATTGAGAATTAGCATTGGTTTACCTTTAGCGATGAAAAGCCCGAATTAACGGGCTTAAGGTGTTAAATTACTTACTCGGCTCGACCACTGGCGGGATACGTGTAATGGTTGGTGGTGTGTCTGCGGCGGTGATGTTGAGTTGAACCTGAATAATGTCAGTGTTGCCACCATCCGGCCAATCACCATCAACCTGCACAGCTGGGAATAAAAACGTATAGCCTCCTTCCGCATTTTGCAGCGTGAACTCAAACGGGATGGTTTCACCGGTTAATGTTTTCTTCCAAATTTCCCATGCTGCTTTAGACCAGGAGAGCGTAATACTGCCTGAAGGGGTAAAAGTAGTCGGAATATTCGCCCCCGCAAAGGGTGTTCCGGTACCAATACAGCGCTGAACCTGCATGTTGTTGTCAAAGTTCAAGCTAAACGAATCAACACAGAAGCCATTACCGCCTTGAATGCCATTAAGCTTAAGGTTAGTGACCTCTTTAAAGCTGTAACGCAATTTTCCCGCATTATCGACTGGTTCAGTATGGTATTTAGTGCCATCACCTTTCGAGTCAAATCCAAGCCCGGCAAAGGTGATCGAAACTGTTACATCACCATCCGCTGGCGTTTCGAGTTGCATTGCGCCTACCTGACAACCGCGAGCAATTGACGCGACACCAATGTCAGCGGCAAATGTTGCTAATGAGAAAGTGATCCGCTCATTGCCCATTGTTAAGGTATTGCTTACCCACTCAGCGCCAAAGCAAGATGCTAAAAATGCATCATGTTGCCCATAGCGAAACTTAGCTCCGATATCGCCACCCACGTCGACGGTGGTGAGTGACTTACCTTGCGCCATGCGAGAGCCGCCAATTTCGTCATTATCAGACGTGTTTTGTGTGGGTTTTACGCCATAACTTGTTCGCGTTAATAAATCCCACTTGCCACTTGTCGGAGTGACACCCGTTGTTGTCTCACGGATAAACGCCGTGATGACCTTAGCACCTGATGACATTTAGCCTCCTATAGTGCGCGATATGGAATAGATAAATTGAGTTGATACCAACCATGACCTTCATCGCCAACATCATCAGCAGATACCGAAAAATAATCCAATTGGCCGTCTGTTTGGTTTTCGAATAAGTCTTTCAGTTTGTCTGCCGTTTGAGTGATAAAAAGCGTGCCCGTTTCCAAGGGAACAAATAATTGAATAAATGCGATGCCAGTACGATGAACCACGGGGCCACTTCCAATTTCTTGTGTGCCTGATAAGCCATGCTTGATAGTTAGACGTGCCCAAATAGTTTTCCCCGTTGGGTCATACGGCTTATCGTTGGGGTATCTCACATCATTTTTGGCAATAGTGGTCTGTGCCGTCATACGCTGAATGATGGCATTTCTAATTTCCGTTAATGTCATTTGTATGCCTGTGCTATGCTTTCGAACGACAACCGATAAACGCCCTCCGGCGCTTGGCCAGAATGACCATTTTCAAGACTCGAAGCATAGGGGAGATTGTTTTGAATATAGATGACAGGAAAACGCTCTCGACTGGCTTCGCCTATTTTACCGATCCCCATCGAGTAAGCCTGAACCCCACTACTTGAACCACGCTCTAATGTAGCCCCTCCCGTAAAGCCCGTTTCGCTGTAATCAGGATGTTGAATGCTCACCGCATTGTTATTGCGGAACCGCCCCGTATCAACCGGTGAACGTTGCACAATCTCAGTCAATAACTGTATAGCGATAACCCGCATTTTTCGGTTTACATCGGCTTCAACGAGCCCCGCAAATGCGGAAGGAGGAATAGACCAGCTTTGCTTCGCCATATTATCCCCCTCTTAATTGAATGGAGTATGTCGCGCCTGTTGGGTCAGTCCCCACCGATTTAACGGTGTACGCCCTCAACTCGTGAGTGACGAGGTCTTTTGTCGTGATGGTATGGTTAACTTGAGGTACGCCAGTGACTTCATTGGTTAATGCGGTGAGTTTCAAATCCCCCATGAGGATATTCACGTTATCAATTTTTGAGGTCGCATAGCGCGATAAAACACCCCGCCCTGAATACTCAATAACCGTATCAGTACTGGTTTCTGTTACGGGGTCCCAATCATCGCCCTTGATGATATATTTCCCATCAAAAGCATTGACAGCGTCCGCGAGGTCTTCATCAAACGCAGCAGCTAATTCAGCTTGTAGTTCGTCACGTAATCCCATCATTACCCCCTTCGCAGTCGGACTTGGTGAGTGTTAACCCCGTATTGACTAAGTAAGGCTAACGCCAGTTGTAAATCAGGGTCTAAACGTGTGGTACTGCCTGAATTCAACTCCGCATAGGATTTAGATACTGAGGCTCCATCGGCATCAACCTTTTTACTGGTCAGTGAACCGGTATCCGATTGCTGATAAAGCTTGCCTTTAGAAGCAACCTCAGCCGCATAAGCCCCCGCTTGTTTTACATCATCAGGAATATCACCATGGCCAAAATCACGAAGATTCAGTGAGGTTAGCCATGCGTTGGCTGATAGTACGGATTTAGGCTTTTTAGCCTCATCAACCCAATCAGCCCCCAGTTTTAAATCGACATCCTCAATCGTGATATATTCGACCATGAAATGCCCTTACTTAGCCTGCCAGCCCTCATTCGTCCAGCGTTCAACTTCATTGGGGTGAACATCGGCATCGATGCCACCTCGAGTCATTACGACCAGATCAATACCTTTTTCTTGCTGTTCATCGAGCGTTTCATTGGACTGTTCTACATCCGCTTTTTTATTCGGTGCCTTGGCCATATTCATTTCTCCAAAGAAAAAAGGAGCCGAAGCCCCTTTATGGTTTAACCTAAGATAATGCAGCTGTGCTCTGTCTTAACTGGTGCAACACCCCATGACAGACCTACTTCATAACGTACTTGGCGATATTGGCGATAAAGCGCCACTTGGAAGGTAATGCCTGACTTTGGATCTGTCACATTCATGACATCATCTGCGGTATCGCCACCTTCTGGCATTGCTGGAGTACGTGCCGCAAGTAAGAAAGCTCCACGGTCAAAGGCCATATTTGCCGTATAAGTACCCAGCACCGTAATAACAGCATCATCCGCCAAGTCTTGACGTAAGCCCGGAGCCGCTAACGTAATAGTTGATGCTGTCGCTACTGCAATAACGTATTGATGAGCATCACCCGCAAACGTAACAATATCACCGGCTTTGAAAGCGCCCGTCCCTGTGTCCACAGCAATAAGGATATCGCCTTCTTCTTTCTCACCATTAACCAAATAACCCGTTGCTGCAGAAGCGTGTTTTTTCACGTTTGCGGATTCGTGAATATTAAAGCCTTCTAAGCGACCAATGATCCCCTCACGCAATAACGCATCGGTGCCTGATTCATTCACTTTAAACAGAACAGACTGTTTACCGCGCAAATTAGCAATCGCGGAAGAGCCTAACACCATCTGTAAATCGGTGGTTGGTGCCCCGTTATCGCTCATCACTTGACGAGCATCTGCCGCATCACTTAAATCACCCGCCACACCAAATGGCGCTTTGCCTGCTTCACCTACAGCGCGAGAAGACGCGTAGTAAAGTGCGGCGAGGTCGGCATCCACTTCATTCGATAGCGCACGAAATGCCTGTGTGAACTGGTCGGCAAGAATGGTGTTATAGGTTCCTGCTGGCCCTAATGCGAGCTGTTCTTCACCATTCCATTTGACCGGTGCCATTTTGGATTTAGTGATCTTAACTTCAACGTTACCGATTGATTGATCGCCATCATTCGGCGCAGTTGCACCCGGTTCAATATCAACCGTTTTTGCAATCGGTGCAACTGATGCGGTGACAGTTTGACCTTTCGCTGCCGCATCTGCTTTTGCGTTACGTGATACAGCGGGGATAAAACCAACTTGTTCGCGAGAGACGGTGTCTAGCGCGGTGTAAATAGTCGGGATAAGCCCTGTTAATGTATTGGACATGTATTATTCCTTATGGGAGTTAAATATGATTTGTATTTGAATGGCCTATCCAGACCTAACGATGCCCATCATCCGAAAGGCATCAGGAGAGAATTAATCAA
Organism: Providencia sp. Me31A; assembly: GCF_050487165.1. Taxonomy (NCBI): domain Bacteria; kingdom Pseudomonadati; phylum Pseudomonadota; class Gammaproteobacteria; order Enterobacterales; family Morganellaceae; genus Providencia; species Providencia sp. Me31A. Next base: position 64,578 of record NZ_JBKQGZ010000023.1, on the reverse strand, counting down.
CAATGGTAATTTTATCTGCGAGCGCTGCATTTCTAGCTGCTGGATCAAGTGAATCAAACGCTGAGCGCTTCATTGTCTTTTGCCCTGCTTGATGCTGACTTGCTTTTGAACCCATGCCACTGTTATCAGAGGCTTTTAAAATGTGGTCTTTCTGTGGGTATTGCTCCACTAAAAATTCGAGCGCTTCATCAAACCCAGCTAACTCACCCGGCTTAGCACGAGAATAGATTTTATTACCCGACGGGTCATAGGCTACGACATTGCCGTCTTCAATTTTGAATGACTGACCGAAGCGAGCTTGAACAAAGTCAGCCGGAATGGCCATTTTGTCAGCGATGAATTTAGAGCCCGCAAAGCTGCCGCCAATCATTGAATTATAAAGCTGCTCTTGAAGTGTGTTAGCCTTGCTATTTGCTTCATCCAGTTGAGTCTGGAATGACTTAGTAATTTCAGCCTTAACTTGGTCAACCGCACCTGCATCAATCAGTTTCTTCTGGTCGATTTTGGTTAACGTCTCAATGGCTTCTAATGCTTTTTTGGGGTCTTCAATCCCTGCAAATTTAGCCAGATTCGCTTCCGCCGCTTCTTTGGCTTCACGATGTGATTTGGCTTCACCGTTCAATGAGGCAATTTTGCTAACCGCTTGCGCCGCATCGAAACCGATTTCTTTACCGTCATCGTGCTGATAAATCGGAAAGCCTTTATCATCAATTTCAGCGTAACTTTTACCATTCACTTCGACTGTTTTTAACTTCATTTTATCTTCCTCGCCTTCCGGCTTTAAAAGGTCATCCGACCGTTCGTTATGTGGCATCCGCCCAATAACAGGTATAAAAAAAGACCCCGTTAGGAGTCTTGATAATCAATTGGTTTTACAGCCCAGCGCGACGAAACGCCTCACTGTCTATTCGTTTAAGTTGCTCTAGCGATAGATACTCGCCTTTGTCGGTATAAAACTCATCAAACGATAAACCACCGTCACGCATGAGCGAGGCGCGCGTTTTACCCAGTATTTCATCTTGCCTATCTGGCTTTTGGTTTTTCAACCAATCCGAGTAATTAATCTCAGAGGGGATTTGTCCATCCATACTGGCTCTAGAGCTATTAGGAATATCGCGAATATCAAGCCCTAACTCCTTCGCGGATTTCAAAACAAGTACCTCAGTCGAACGACAGCAAAAATGCAGTTTTCCGGGTCCTTGCAGATACGGAATTTTATGGCCAATCGGTTTGTTGTCCATCGTGTACATAAGCTGATCACGAATTCGGCATTCTGGTGTTGTTCGATTATCCAGTGTTGATATCCAGCGTTTACCTTTGACGATATCGCTGTTTGCGTTAGCAAAATGATCGCGGCTCACGGATGCCATGTGCCCTAATGCCGTTTTGGTAATGCTAATGGCATTTGAACGACTTAATTGCAACGCACTATCCTGATAGCCTTTATTCGCGTGACCTCGTACCTTTCGAGCTATCTGCTCGGTGGTATCGCCCAACAAAAAGCCCTGTCTCACCACATTTGATATTCTGGCCATGCGGTCTGCTTCAAGGTTCTTCATCCAGCCTTTCAATAATCGCCCTTGAAAAGGTTGAGACATTGCAGCGGAATAGGCTTGTTGCGCGGAGATACTTTGCAGAGAAACCTGCTTAATGACTTGCTCTGGGATAGCGGTAGTAAATAACGATAACTGATAACCGGCTTCGTGTTGTGCAAAAGCTAACATTTCACTAGACAAGCTAGCCTGAATTGAATCAATCGCCTGTTTATTAACTTCTCGCACACTACCCAACAGGCTTTCTAATCGCTCAACAGTGAAACTCTTAGCATCTAGCCCATCCATCGCTACCAAAAGCCGAGCCACTAGCTCAGCATCGCTCTGGTTAAGTAAGTTAACTATTCGCTTAGCTACGCCAGTGCTGTACCGACTGACCCAAATAGCGTGAGCAATACTTTCATTTTGGATAAAATCATTTGCTGTCGCCATACGCTACTCCATGAATGAGGGGTCTTGATTTTTTAACTCATCAATAACCTCTTCTGGCTTAGTATCCTGGTCAATTAAACCTAACGCTTGTAATGCGCGAATCGCGTCAATACGACGAATATCCCCACCTTGACGCAAGGCTTGAACAGCCAGCGCGGCTGTTGAGTTAATCTCTTTGTCGCTGATTTCTAGCTCGGTTCTGACATCCACATTACCGCCGCTTGGCAAACCTTTATATTCAGCAAAAATTTGTAGGATGTTATCAAGCGCATCTTCGAGCGAAATCGCCATCGTGTAGAGTGGCGAGTTTTCCTGCATTTTCTCTTCGTTGGTTTGCTCGACAGATTTTGTCGATGTGTTATCACCTTTGATTAGCTTTGCACCAGCTTGGCGCATTTGCTGCTCTAAATCGGCAATCGATTCTTTGCCGGCACCAATAGCTGATCCCGTATGCTCAACATATTCAAGTCCGCCTCTGGTCTTATCCTCAAACTTAGTGGCTGATGATGACCCAATAGTAAGCTCTGCACCGTCATTCAATCCATAGGCAACCAGCAAGGGCACTCGCGCAACGTGCAAGATGTTGTCTTGTTCACTTTGGCTCTGCCAATGTTTGATATTCAAGATTGCTAAATTGAGTAGTGGCGGTGACCCGCGCATAAATCCGGTACGCTTGGTATAGAGCGTGACTAACGGAATATCATCGCGCGAGGTTTTCCATTCTTCATGGGGTACCCATATGTCACTCCCATCTTTACCTTTATTTCGACGGTAAATGACAACCTGACGGGGCATAATGTGGCGTATTTGCTCCACCTTTGTTTGCCCGAAGTCATCACCATCCACCGTGATAATTTCTTTCACTCGTAATTCAGTCAGGTAAGTTTTTCCACCTTTGGTTTCAGATTTCCAGCCAATCACTTGCCGAGGGTTAAGCATCGTCACATAAGGTCTAGCACCGAGTTTCTTTTCATCACTCTTAGTTTTTACCGCGTTTAAATCCACTCTCGGATAATCAACTAATGCATGTGCCAAGCCGTACTGTAATGCAATACTGAAAAAGTGCTGCGCCCAAACATCAAGGCGGCTCCCTTCCATATCGACGTCCGTCGTGATTTCCGCAACTTCTGGCGGAGTTTCTTCACTCAATACAATAGGCGCTGCGAGAACACGGCCTACGTTCTGATTAATGGTTTCTTCATAAGCTGGCAATAATGTTGCTGTCGCGAGCCTTTCCTTGTACGAGTCATTCTCTTCTTTAGGCCATTTGGGCATGTATTGCTCGCCTAACGTGCGCATGTACAACGTCCCGCCCATTAAGGCATCGTTGATATCCCAAGCCTCAACCATATCGTTATAGTCAAGGTTGGGAGTTGAAATATCAGGCATGATTTATATCCTAAGTTTAGTTACCGTTCCGGTAGGCTTGATAATCGGGAATTGTTTGACGATGTAATATCCACCAGCATCATTCGGGTGATCGTTATCGGACTTTTTATCCGGTTCCCCGCTTTTAGGATCCCAAACTTGCTGCTCAAGTGATTCACTGTATACAGGGCAGCGTTTGACATTCACTTTGTAACGCCTAGCTCCATCAGCATTACAGAACATTGCGTTCATAGAGTTAATCCGGTCTTTTACGGGTGGGTTTGTGTTATTAACGATAACGTGAAAACCTGCCTGTTTTAGCTGTGCAATATCTGTTGAGCTCGCATTATTCGATTTACGTGAATCCCCCGAAGCATCGGGATAAATATAAATCTCTCGGACTTTTTTATAATTTGAACCATCGTAGAGCCAGAAACGTTCTTTAATGATGCGGATCATATCGGGTGTGTCGTAGGCGTTAATGATTTCAGTAACAGCATGAGGCAAGCCCAAACGGAGTACATGAACAATTCCCGCCATCTTGCCAACGTTAAAATCCATGCCAATATAAAGCGTTTCCCCGGGCTGCTCTTCTTCCTCTGAATTATTCAGCTTCCTATCAAATGTGTGATAAATGGTACCGCTTGTTAAGTTAGTGAATTGCCCCCTCAAATAAGCCTTAATTAACTCAGGCGGGTAAGAGCTCATCAGTGAGGGGATATAATCAGGCGGTAAGTTTTTTTCATTGTCGAACGTAGAGGCTTGAACAAGACCATATAACGTACTTAGCTCAGGTTTGTCTCTCACCTCTTTTACGAATTGCTGATAAACAAACTTAAACCCTTCAGGGGTTGTTGTTACATCAATACCATTTCGTAAGCCAGTAACGTTATAACGCATACGAGCAATAATTTTTCGCCATGCCTTTTGAGCTTTGTCAGACTTCATGACATCAAGCTCATCAATTAAAGCATTACCTATTTTAAAACCAACGATAGTTTCGGGTTTTTCCATAGAACGGCAAATCACCGTGCCTCGGAATTTCCTACCTTCGTAAAAATGAACCTCTTTATTGCTTTCAACGATATTAACTTTAAGGCCCCAATCAAAGGCGACCTCTTCAATCGTCGGGTAGAAGATATCCCGTATTTGTGGGTAAGTTGGTGCAAAATACCCCTGATTGATTTTAGGAAATTCCCACATTCCCTTGCATATGCCACCGCAACCGACCCAAGTCTTACCCGAGCCAAACCCAGCCACGTATGCTTTAAACTTATGAGGCATTGCCAAGAATCGTGCCTGAGGGATATTAAGTGTCGGTGATATCATCATCCGCCCTCGCATCGACAACGTTAATATTAATCGCTACTGGAGTTGGGTTATCATCGTCAGCATTATCAGCAAGCTCTTTGCGCAGCTTCTCAACCTCTAATCGCCTGCGCTCCAATTCTATTTCGAGAATACGCTGAGCAGCTTCACTATCAGCAAGGCCTAGACGTTTCATTACCGCATCAAACATGCGCTCTCGATTAATTGAAAGTATCTCAACACCATTTTTACCCAATTTAACGCCTGAATAAGCCAAAGCTGCATCAGCATTAAGTTTTCGAGTATCAGGAAAAAATGGCTGTCCAATACCTTCACCATTGCATCGCGGGCATAGAGGATTAGGTTCCTTTGTGTGGTTGTAACCATATCCCCCCGTATCTTCAGGAGCTCTCTTTTTTCTTTCAGTTGCTTCAAGTCGTTTTTCTTCGAATTCTACTGCATCACGCCATTGATACTGATAACCGAACCCCCAACAATGACGACAACAACCACGTCGATATTGAGATAATTCATTCGCGTCAAATGTTGCAAGGCTCCATGCCTTAGCAAGTACCTCATCAGCTTTAATTAATGTGCGCGATAAAGACTGTTGTTGTTGGTGCGCAATTTCATTTGCAAGGCTAGTTTTGGCTAGTAGCTGTTGCCCAATATTTCTAGCACTTTTCTCACTATACCCAGCCCTTATTGCTGCTTGCGTTGCATTACCATCTATCAGGTATTCAGCAACAAAACGCTTTTGCTGTGGGGTAAGCTCTTTGTCTTTTGATAACGACTTTGCACTATTCTCAGTCTGCGCAGTGCGCAACTTCTTGTGCGCAGTTTTTTGCGCAGATTGCGCAGCCGGCTTTTTAATATATCGTCGCGCAGTTGCGTAATTAAGTCCCTGGTTCTCACACCACTCTTTAGGGGATATTCCTGATTTAGCATGTTCGGTGAGGAACTGTTGCTGTAGCGTCCCCCAATCCGGTTTAGCCATCGTGTTTATCTCCTATATAAATCTCTATCAACGCCACTCTGAGAATGACGTTTGTAGAAAGTTATCTTTGTTGCTATAGATCCGAACACATAATATTTTATTTGGATATACGTGACGTATATCTAAATATAAAAATAATATGCATTGAAAGTCCCTCTTTCCATCCCCATCTTGGTAACTGTTACATGGCGAAACAGCCATCTATCCAAACTAAATGAACTTCACCTATCTTAAAGGAAATGTAATGGACAATTTTAAAACTGGTGACCTTGTTTCTCTTAAGTCAGGAGGCCCAAAGATGACAGTTTTCGGCCCATCTAGTAACCTAGGCCCAAGCAATAGAGTTAGGTGCCAGTGGTTTGCTGGAAAAAAACTTGAGCATGGGGATTTCATGCCTGACTCATTAATGCCGGTAAAAAATGATGACAGCGAATGAGATTGCGTTATGGATGCAATCGCAACTTGAGCAAGAGGAATGCTTATACCAAGAAGATGTTGTCGATTTTCTTGTTAAGAATGCTCAAGAGAGTTTTTTAAAAGAAAATGCAGATGGTAACTTAGTATTAACTCCACTTGTGTTAAATGCATTTAAAAAACTAAATGCTAATACTGTCGTATGGGTTAGACCTGATTTATATTGGCGATTCAGAGTCGCTGAAGATGAAGATGGACGAGAAGCTAGAGGCTAAATTAATTCTACATAGCGAGGGTTATCCTCGCTTTTTTCAATTTCTCATATTGTCTTCTTGCCTAAAACATCCACTGGCAGAGATAAACCAGTATTTCAATTACTCCCCATCCGAGCACTGCACACACAAATCCAAGAAAAAGAAATATTCCTGGTCCGGGTAAGTTATTAAACATAATTACCACCTTGCTATTTACTATGCCTAGCCGCTTCAATCTCTCGAATGGCTTTTTTGTCTAAGTTACATTGCTCGATAACTGTTAGTAGCGACTCATTTATCAATAGAGAGTCACCCCAAGGAAATGTCTCAGGGATGTACTCAGGCAAACAATCATTGAGCAGATGGGCTGGGATGGGTACTAATGGAGTTTGAACGTATTCTATTCGCGTGATTGTGCAGCTCGACAGTAGCATCACGAGGAGCATCAATAGCAGCACACTTATCATCCACAATAACGGTTTTGATAATAGTTTTAACCGTTTCAGAAGCCACTGCTGCCGCGTCGCGTTCCCTAAGGTTATTTCGTGAGATTTCATTAAACGTTACCGAAAGTTCTAAAACGGTGGACAATATGAATTGATTGGCAGCAAGTTCATTTGATTTTTTATCAAACTTCTCACTCAGCTTGTCGTAATCATTCGCAACCCAGATAAGCCAAAACAGCAAAATGGCGCAAGCGGCCATTAATGCTTTAGTAAGCGTATTCATGGGTATGACTTGCGTGAGAGTTGGAAGTGAGGACCATCTTTAAAGCTTGTCCAGTTACCGCCCCACTCAATATCAATGCCTAGTTCTTCACCCGCCTGCAGCATAGCGTCAGCAACTAATTTGAACTTAGACCAATCATTCCAAGGGATTTCGCGGCCTACTAGCGGGGCGCAATCGACAGCATGTCCAGTTAAGTGCCGGCTATTCATGGTCTGGCTAGCACCATTTTTCACTAATTGGCGTTGTCGAGCTTCGGTTCGCTTACCTTCAATGACCATAAAATCAATACTGGTTAATTCAATGGCTCGACGGGTAACTTTAACTAGGTCAGGATGAACGCCTCGCAGATTTTCTTCACTGCGATTACTGAATTTGAATTTACTCATTTCTTCACCATAAAAGTAAAAGGCCTCTTAATTAGCAGCCAGATTGATTTGATTCGGGACATTAGCTTACTGATGACAACAACCGACATGATGTTGCCACCAGCCGATAAAATGACGAGGAAAATAACTGCATCAAATACCACATCAGATGGGGCTGATATGCGTTCGCCTGCCAAAGTTTCACCAATCTGGTAAACCCAACAGACAATTAATATATTGGTGACTATCGAATCTCTCGTTCTCTCATAAGAACAAAAAAACGCAATAATAGCCGATGCCACCATGAGAGCAATATCAGCAGCATCTAAAGGGTGAGCCTCCACCCAGCAAGTTATATTCGTAAAAATCGTTAAGAAGGCGTCCATCAGTTACCCCCTTTATTTCGCCAATCTTTAATGGCCTGTACGATACTGCTGAAGTTTCGGTCTATTGATGCTGCAATACGGCTGAACAACTTTCTAAGGTTGTCTTTGTTTGCAGCAAGCACCAGAACGGGGATTAATAACGCCGAAATAATAATGGCTGTAATCTTAGGGCTAATCTCCCATGACCAGACTTGAGCGATAAATTCAGAAGCCTCTTTAGCAATGAGGATCCCCGCACCGAGCGCCAAAATAAAATGGAATATTTTTCGCCGGTTATTATCTTTAGATGCAATGACGGAAACTGAAGCGCCAATAACTGCCCCTAGCACAACACCATAGTCGGCACCAATAAGGAAACCGCCCATAGCGCCACCGCCAGCAGCACCGAGGGTTATCCCTATTGATGTGCTCATAAATGATTTGTTCTCTTAACTGTTAATGAGAAGGCGTTTTACCTCTGCAGATAACCCGAACCGTATCACCCGTAACCGTAGTAATGTAAGCATGGTCAGTTCGCTTAATGTTAAATGCAGGGACACCCTCTTTCGTTGTGTATTCCAGTCGAGCAGCAATATCTGGATTATCAACAGCTGGATAAAACTCCAACCGGTACATATTTCCCAAATAATGTGACTCTTCAACTTTACGGCCTTCACGTTCAGTTATTAATTTAAGTGCGTACATGGTTACGTTCCTTAGTGCGTAGATAATAGAAATTCACCAGCTATAAAAGCTAGTGCAGTTTAATGAATTCAGTTAATATTTGAGTTAAGTTCAAATAACCACTAATACTAATAAGGATTAATACAGTATGTCTGTAAATAATGTGCTAGGCACCCCGATGACCGAGGAAGAGTATGCCCGTGAGTGGGGTTTTGATAGTTTGAATCATCAAAAAAATGGAGATTACAAATGGATGAGTACTTACATTCCAAATGATTCTATTGTGTTGGAAATAGGTTGTGGTTCTGGGCTAAGCACACTTAATATAGTGAGCCAAGCGAAGCAAGTATTTTCTATCGAAATAAATGATCATCTAATAAAGCAAGCTACACTATATTTAACCGAAAATGGCTATCCGCCCAAAGTCTTGAAGCTATCTGAAATAATAAATACTAATTTATCAACTCTAACTGAAAGAATTATTATCATTAATGCGGATATAAACGATCCATTTATTGAGCAGCTAGTTTTAAAAACAGAAATAAACTTTATTTGCTGTTGGTTAATTGGCGCAGCTCCTAAGCATGCATCTGATATTTTAGGTGTTTCTTTAGAAAACTTAGATATTGAGTATGCAGCTACATATCGAGAAACTATAACTAAAAAAGGTTTTTCACTATCTAAACTAAAACCTAACATCGGCTACAATGTAGTTATTAGAGCCCTTCCACAACGTGGAGTTAGTAAGATGGAATTAAAAAAAATAGTGATTGATGATCTTAATGAGCTACTTTTACTTCGTTTACCCCATACTCAAATTAAAGATAGGAAGACAAAGGTTGAAAGTAAAAGAATGCAATACATTACACAAGGCTCACAAAGCCAGCCTAAAGATATGTACCTATTTTCTACCCTATTATAGTTAAGCGTGGGGAAAAATTTGATTTCTATTATAAACAAAAAAACCTCGCATGAATGGCGAGGTCTTAAATTCGTTTACTGCCTTGCGTGTACAGCTTCGCGCAGCGTATACCAAAACTATAACTTCATTGTTCAAAAAGTCAATGGTTTATTCAGAATAATGATAATCTCTGTCAAATTCATCACACATTGGTCGATAAAGCATAAATTCAGCAATAGACAACCAAGCTTTAATTCGCCTTCTACACGTTGATAACGATATAGACGGCTTGCTTTCATACAGTTCAAGCGCTAATGCATAATAGGATTTTTTGTATATATAGTGCTGTTTCAATACATTTAACAACCCTTGTTCATGAGCAAAAACAGCGCTAATCACCCTATCCATTTTGCCACCTTCAATATCACTGCAGAACCACATATTGCTAAGTGTTTTTTTATCCTGGTACTCTTCCAAAAAAAGCAACAAGGTTTCTTCTGATAGCCCTTCCTTTTTCATTCTTCGCATTGCATCTTTAAGGGCTTTCTTGGTAATTTTCGGTTCCGCTAATAATCTCTGAAAAATGCCTGCAGCTTTAGGTGATTTGCTAAATGCAGACCAACAACCCCACATTGTTAATCGACCACGGATCCACGTACTTTCTAATGTTCGTAATCTTAAATGTTCACCGCTCTTGCCGCTTGTCTCTGGATAGATCATGCTAATACCTCAACTTCTTTATTTATTAATATTGCTAGACGCGACAAGCGCGTAATGCCATTACTTCAATTTTGGTTTGCTCGAGCAATTCGGCTTCAGTACCGTGAATTTGCTGCCACGTTTTAGGCGCTGCATGAAAACCAGTGTCATAGCTAGCACGGTGGTGAGGTGGACATAACGGCAATACATCTTTGTGACTAGCTCGTTGAGCCATACCCTGCCCTGCTCGCGTATGATGAATTTCTGCTGGCGATGCTCCATAACCCATATTGCGGCAGCAAATGCAGCCAAGTTCGGCTACATCTGATAGCCACTGTTTCTCTTCTTTGGTCTTTGATTTTTTGGTCATTGGTCTTGCCTCTAATTCATTAACTCTGATATTTCGCACGATTCCGAGCATGATCCTGACTCATACCCTTTCATTCCTCTTATAGTTGCAGCAATCTCCTCATATTCTTGCGCTGAATACATTTCAATGATGTTTTCTAAAGAAAGGTTTCCTCTGTACATAATTTTATTTTCTTGCTTCCTGCGTTCTACAGTCCTTACAGATTTACTAGTGATAACATCTAAGAATTGCTTAGCTAAATTCGGCTCATCACGAGTTGCCAGTGCAATCTTGTTCACGCCTTTCTTAATGCAAAAAACGCAATTACCAAGATGCTCTGGAATATCAAGATCAAATGATTGGTTCTTCCACCAGTTCAATACATCTTGTTTATCAAAGTTACTGATGTCAGCTAGGTAAGAAATGTGATCTCGATGTTTTAAGCGTTTGGGTTCATCGGCTCTTATACCAATCCATGTGTGATAATCATCACCAAAGTTTTCTCTGCAATATCGCTCAAAGGTTTCTAGCTTCATTGTTCTAGTGCAAAATGGACCATGAATGTACGGCGTACCATATTTGCTGCAAGCATCTACCCAAGGCTGTAGGTCATGACATATTTCATTAATGCTAATAACTTTATATGTATTCGCTTTCCCCAGTTGCGGATCAATCACAAGTCGCAGACACACAAGATCAATGTTCCAATTCTTAGCCACGTTACGAATAAACTCATATGTTTTAGGATGCTCAGCTCCCGTGTCCATAAATAAAAATTTCACATTAAGACTTTCTCTTTCCCCTATTTGTTTTAACAAATAAGTAAGATAGGCTGACGTTCTGCCACCTGAAAAACTCACAATGTGATACTTCTTATCTTTTAAAATTTCTAACATATTCCTTGCTCCAATTAGGTGAAATCGAGCAACTGAGCTGCAGCATTTTCAGCAGCTTCTTGTGTGGGGAATTTACGGAATAAAATGAAGTTCCAAAGCACATCGAGGGTTGATTTGTAGAGTTCGCCAAAGGCTAGGTCATCCATTTTAGCAAAGCTGATTGATTTGGCTACACGGCGTAGGCTACCGTCTGGCATTTCAAAAGTTTCATAATGGCCAGATTGCTCTACCACCCAATAGCGGAAAGCATCAAAGGATTTGGTTGCTGAAATATTGTGAACTCGTTTCTGTGCTACATCGTCTAGGTAAGCATCTGCAGCGGATTGGAGGGCATCGTCGTTATCAGTGTAGTAAGCGAGAAATTTAACATAACCACGCACCAATTCTTTTTCTTCAGGCGAAATGGTACCGCCGGTTGGTTCCCAGTATTCATACCCTAGATTGAGTAAAGCAAAATATTTACGATGGAAACGTGGGTTGCGAGCTTTCTTGAAATCAGCCGAAAGTACATCACCACATTTAATTTTGGAATGCAAAAAATCTCTCGCAGCGGGATTAGCCGGTACAAGAGTGTCGTTAGACATTTTGATAAAGCTATGCTGTGCCATACGTTTCTCTCAGTAGACACAGCAAGTGTTAAGATTGGGTGTTCAGACCAATGAATCGATTATATTTCAAAAACACAAAAAAACAAAGTTATTGCAAAGTATATAAATAAGCAGTTAATGAACGAATCTCCTGTTTTAATGTATTAATTTCATTATCACATTGACCTATTTGCCAATCCAATTCATCTCTTTCATCCTCTGCAAATGCTCCAGAATCAGGCAATCTAGCATAACTTTCAATGTATCCATCACGACGCTCTGAGCATTCCATAATTTTTTCCCTTAATCTATTTATAGAGGAATTAATATATTCGATTTTTTCTTCCTTTGAAGTATTGTAGATTCTAGCCATTTCCAAAGCTACCTTCCCCGACTCTAATAAGCCTGAGTATTTATTTTTAATGTCCTCATATTGTTTTATGTATACACCCAAAGCCGGATTTTTTATTACATTGTTATTATCATAGGTTTTCATGCTATTAAGTAACTTATAACTTAAATCATCATTTGATATATTATCTGACAACCTTTCCAACTCTTCTATTGATGAGTCATTTACATGAATTTTATCTAGTAAACTTGTAGCTTTAGATAAAAAAGATGATTGAGTGTACATGTTAAAAAATTTTATATTTTTATTTTTTATTTCAGTATTGATACACTCTAATGGACCTATAGTTTTTCCATGCTCTCTATACCACCAATCATTCTTCACATCATTTGTAACGAAAATTATGTTTTCAACTTTTTCATCACTTTCCACTTTATTTAAAATTTCAGTCCATAAATATAAATCGCCATATTTATCCTTATAATACACCCCGTCAAAATATGACTCAGATTCTTTTTTATCTTTTTCATCCTCCCAACCAGGTCCTATCTTAACTTTATAACGTCTCTCACCTTTCTTATTAATCCCATCAATTTGTTCTTGTGTTAAAGGCTCTGAGATTTTTCCCATAGATACAGTATCAATCCAGCTTCTAATATCATCAGGCTTACTAATTAAATCAGATTTAGATAATCTATTATCTATGCTTTCAGAAATAAAATTATTAATTTTTTTCTCTATTTCCTCTTTAAGATTACAAAGTTCAACATGCAATTGACTGTATCTATTCTTTATTGACCTTTGTGATTCATTACAAAAAACATCAATTACTTTTGTCGCAGTCATTAACTCCTGCTTAATTTCATTAAGGTTTTTCATAGATGAACTAATAACTTTAATTCTATTCCTTTGGTATTCTAAACAAATTTGGAATGGGAACCAAATTCTATCCTTTATGTTATTAACTACATTAATAAAATCATTTTTAGTATCTTCATCACATCTATATAAATTTAAAAAACAATTAGTATCAAAAATAAAAATAGTTTTATTACTTAAAAATGCATTCTTTTCATCTTCAGTTGAAACACCATAAAATCCTTTAAATTTATCTCGCATAATCAATTCACCAAAAAAATTATATTGTTAATTCAAGTTAGTTAATATTATCCTCAAAGAAAAATTATAATCAATATTAAATCACCAGTTTTAACTCATGCCAGCCTTGTGTATTCCAACACTCGGAACTACCACTGAGGCAACATTCCACTACCGGTAGTTGTTCATTACACTTTTTACAGTGCCTTCTATTTATTTCTGTAATTAATGATATAACTGAACGGTCATCAATTCTAATCAACATTGAAATATATTCAGCGATATCATAAGGCTCTCTTCCTGGTCTACGTAATGCGCAATTTCTTTGAAGCATTTCTAACTCTTGCTCATCAAGAAATAACTCTATTTTAGTAACACCTGATTCCTTTTGACGCTCACGCTGCTCGGCTTTGCGTTCTGCCGCTGTTTTTGCCATTGGTCTTTGCCTCTCTAAATTGACTTACTCATATATCGTTTTATTTCATAGCCAATCCATATCCCAACAGGAACGGAAACACCGTTACCAATTTGTCTATATGCATCTGTTTGGCTAACTGGAAACTCAAACCAATCAGGAACGCCTTGGAGCCTTGCGTATTCCCGTACAGTATATGGCCGAACTCCCATTGGAAAATTTTTATCTGCTACTAGTCGGGTACTTTTATCTTTCGCATAATGAGCGACACAAGTTGGGGCCAGATCCCCATTGTCGGGATTACTAACTATTGGTAAGTCCCTATATTCACCGTTCATTCTTGAATAAACTGATTTAGGGATACTTGTATCTGGCTCAATTTCTAAAATGTCTGCTAATTTAATAGGATTATGATTTACAGGCGGTTGAGGTGAAAAATGTTTTTTGGTACCAATAATAATTAATCTATTACGCTTTTGTGGTAACCAAGTTTCAGATTTGATCGGGCAAAATACATTAACGTAGTAATCAGGCATTTTCTGCATAGCTTCCATTACAACAGGAAAAGCACGCATCCCCGGAACGTTCTCAACCACATAGAATTCAGGCCTTGCAATCGCTAAATGTCGTAATGCATGTAGAAATAACTCATCACCAGTACGAACCCCATGAATATCACCAATGGTGCTGTACCTAGTGCATGGGTATGTGAATATCATTCCATCACATGAATCTTGTTCCAAAACCAACTCTTGTGCTATATCGCATTCTTTAATATGCCCACCTAAATTATGGCGGTATGTTTTACATGCAGATTTATCCAGTTCAAAAGCTTGCCCTATATTCAGTCCTGCTTGCAAAAGGCCTATATCCATTAGGCCAGCACCACTAAAGTAAGAATTTACTGTAATGCTCATCCCTGCCTCCTAATCAATGATGATGATTTCACGCTGATTGTTGCTACATAAATCATCACGCCCTTCGACTAAACTAAACCAGCGCAAAAACACACGCCCATCCTGAGCTACCGCTTTCCACATTTTCCCAACATAAACACCAGATGGTATTGAATTTGAATATTCAGCAAGTGAATTAAAATCTTTGCTACTCATTATTACGTGAGTATCATCAATTAAAATGTTTTCATGATTAGGTTGTGCCCAATGTTTCCCTAAAGGGTTAGTCATTAGTGGAATTCTATTTTTCATGCTTACCTCGTTAGTTTCTTCAGGGTGGCATTCAATCATGACCACTTGTTGTGTATCTCCATCGATAACGGCAATAAGGCTATTTGATGACTGGCAATGCTCATTCAGCCCATGAAGTGAGCATTTGATATCTTTAAAATTAAAACGGTCATGTGTTACGCTATAATCTTTCATAGGTCTATTGCCTTATATTCAGTAATTCATCCATAAACATTCTGTTCGAATTCCGGTACCACGACCTGCAGAAATACGGGCCTCTTTGGTTACCTTTCGCCAGCCTGATAATTCATCGTTATATAAATCTGAGTTATATCCACTAATAACCACTTTCCCCGAAACTGATTTAAGTGTTTGCAATAACTCATTATGTTGATCATTCGTCATTTCAAAGTTGTAATATCGATTACCAGCTACTCGTGATTCAGGCATATATGGCGGGTCTAGATAAAACAATGTGTCAGCCGTATCATGCTTTTTAATCAAATCCAATGCTGGCTTATTTTCAATAATTACCCCCTGTAAACGCTGGCAAACGGAAGACAAGTTTTTAGGATATTTAGCCCATAAATGAGAATATATTGAATACTCACGCTTACTGTCAGATTGAAACCCTGAATTACCGTTTAAACCGGCTGCAGAACCAAATCCCATACAAGCACGAACAACCATGCGTCGAGCTCTCTCTAATGGGTCTTCGGTGAACTCTTTTGCTAACATAAATTCGTCGCGAGAATAAGCTGTAAGCAAACAAGCTTCTTGTAACTTCATGTTTAATTCAGGGTCTCGCAGTACCTTGAATAGATTTACAACTTCACTATCTAGATCGTTATATACTTCCGCATAGCTACGATCTTTCTGCATTAATACACTAGCAACTCCGCCAAATGGCTCTACATAGCAGCGGTGATCAGGAAAATAACTTAATATCCACTTTGCTAAACGGAATTTTCCACCGTGGTACCGGATCACAGGATGCTTAATTTTAAGCTTACTCATACCTTCATCACCTCACGCCAATGATTTAACCTATCTCTAAAAAATTCCCGATGTACCTCAGGTGCTTTTTCAATTTCAACCAGTATTCGTTCCCTATGAATTTTTCGATTTTTCAGTTGCCGAATTAGCCGGCTAGCGAATAAATCAAGTTGCTCCAGTTCGCGATATTCTTCTGGCCATAAAGCACGGTTATGAGGAAGTCCATCAGGTAAATATTTACCTGACATAACTACCTCTTTTGGGGTTTCGGCTCTGGTTGATAGGGTGCTTTTGTTCTTGCCCTTGCTGCAGAATTAAAGCGTTCAATGTGGCACGGAGAATGGTCTAAACCATCATCAGGCAATATGGGGTGATTGCTCCGGACGAGTGACTCGCCGGTGATTGGGTCTTTAATTGTCATTTGGTCTGCCTCTTTAGCGCATATCATCGGCATATGGTCGTGCGTTGCCGATAACGTTGGTCGTTTTTATAAATAAAATTTCAGCTGTTATTTAATTATTCCTGTAGCCCCAAGGTTATTTTTATCTACAGAAATCTCAAAGTTCCCATCCAAATTTACAGTATTTATTACAATATCAGAGCGTTGTATTAAGATATGCAAATCATCATCGTTAGGCACGCTATGCACGCTTCTTCTGGTATTGTAAATCATTACGATAGGCACATTTAAATTACAAGATATGTTATTTAACTTATCTAATATCGCTGTCGTTCTTTCCGAAAAACTATTAAACTCATTTACATTGAGCGAACCATGTTTATCTATAACAATAAGTTTCAAATCCTTGTTTTTTAGCTTAGTGTCAGTACATAATTTATCTAACTGTTCCAGTGTTAAATCAGAGTTATCAGCGATTAGTATTTTATTATTACTATAATTTCCGAGTGTTTTCTTAATATCGTCTATCTTTTCTTTAGATAACTCTTTATTAATATCTTTATATGACACGCCAGTAATCATAGATGTGAAACATTTTATGAGCTGTTCCTTTGTTTCACTAAGCGTCACATATAAAACACTATTATCACGACTTACCATTTCAGTAATTCTCAAAGCTAACCTTGTTTTTCCTGATGATGGCAACCCAGTAATTGTAATTAAGCTTTTACCTTGAAATTCATTGATAATATCGTCCAGTGAAACTAAAGACTTTTTATTGATATAATTAAAATCCATAATGATTTCCTTTTAAAATGAACTTGTTAACTCTTGAGCTCTATGTTGTTTATTACTACTCTTTCCTTTAAATGACAGTCTTTCTGCTTCGCTTTGGCTAATATTTTTAATATACGAATTAACCAGTTGCCCGTAAGCTGTGCCAGTGTTGCCATCACGATTTAAACGAAGAATAATTTCCATCAGCGATTTATCTGCATTGTTGTTATAAACCGCATCACGGTATAAACCTATCCAAACATCACAATCTTGCTCAATTTGTCCTGTATCTCTGCTATCTGCAGGTGTCGGTCGTTTGTCTGCTCGTTCTTCCAGCTTACGGTTAAGCTGAGTAAGTAACAGGACCACACAATCCATTTCCTTGGCTAAGTTTTTTAAACCCGTTGTAATGTCACCGTAGGCAATATCGCGGCGCTCTGCTGGGGCAGCTTTGATTAATGTCAGATAATCCACAGCAATGAGCCCAATTTTCCCTTTAACTCTTTTTACCTTTCGACATTCAGCAATAATATGGTGCAAATCAACACCAGGAGTGCTATCGATATACATATTGGATTCTGCAATTTCTTCAGCTCTTGCTAATGCTCGAGCCATTTCCATATCATCATGCGCACCGGTATAGAATATATCTGCTGAAACACCACCCTCTTGAGCTATCATGCGCTCAATGATCCCTCTGTCAGTCATTTCAAGGCTGAATAACAATGTAGGTAATCTGTGATTTAAAGCAAAATGAGTCGCTACACGGTTGTAGAACGCGGTTTTGCCCATTTTAGGTCTAGCACCTACGACAATTAGAGATCCTCTTAGTGCTTGCTTGGGAGCCATTAAGCCATCAAGTGATTCGATACCTAAAGTAAAACCAGCGGCATTCGTCGGATCATCAAAACGCCTTTCAACTTCCTCAACCCAGTCTCCTACTACATCACGAGCTGGTCTAAGCCCCTTACTCTTACCTGTTTTAGCATGCTCAATGATGCTTGATACCACCTGCTGGACATTGGCCAGTTTATGATTTACTTCAAGGCCATCATTGGCCATCAACATTTCGACGCAAGTGTTGAGATTGTTAATCGCATAACGCTGTATAGCCTTGTCACGGATGATCCGTGCATAATTCACTATGTTTGCTGCTGTTGGTAACATACAAAGCTCAGCGACATAGGCGAAACCGCCAACTTTGTCTAAATCACCATTTGCTGTTAGCGCATCGCTCACTGTAATTACATCAGTAGGCTGGTTAGTTTTGATTAGCCTTACGATTTCCGAAAAAATTCGGTTGTGCGCCCATTGATAAAATGACTCGGGTTTTATCAGAGAAATAACTCGCTGACGCTTATCTTCGTCAGTGCTAATCATAAGGCCACCTAGCACAGCTTGCTCAGCCTCGGCGCTATTCGGTGGAGCAAAGATATTATTTGTCATTAGCGCGTTCCTCCTTGACTGCAACGTAGCAACGCTCAGTAATCAGGTAATCCAAATTCTTACGGCGCCATGTTCCACCACGTCCATTGTCTCGATCTTCCATCATCCACCGACAGTGGCTCCCAATGTACGATAAATAATTTACCCAGCGTTCCTGATTAAATTTAAATTTAATCCAGAAGCTTTTCAGTTTTCGCTTACGCTCATCAGTCAGAACTTTGACAGCTGGCATATCTGGTAAAATTTCGTGATATGAATCGATAATTTTTTCATAGTTCAATTTAATTTTTGACGATGGTTTGTTGTCGTCAGGTTCACCTGACGTACCATCAATAATCTCTGTAGTAGTCTCTGTAGTAATCTCTGTATTTGTCTCACGTTTAGAAGTGGGGGCTATCACTTCTGTATGTGGGGGCTGTCCCGTTTCAACGTACCCCCTATCACGTTTAGAAGTGAGACCTGTCACAGAAACAGGCTCTATTTTTGTTTGATTATTAATCAATGGGATAGAGTTTGTTATTTCATGAATACATTCAACAACTGGCTCAATAAATACCACATTGTTGCACGGACCACTTACTGTATTTATGGTGCGAAATTCAAGCGTAATAACACCTTTTGCCTTCAACCGTTTTATCGCTTCGGTAACTTCCCGCTTTGTAAAACCAAATTGATCCGCGAATGATTGATAACTACGTTGCAACTTATCGCTTTGAAACCGCTTTCGCCACCCTTGAAGTTCACCAGTAAACTCGTCCCGAATTTCCGCTGGCCGGTACCAGTAAATAATTTCTGAAAGCAATATGATCCCAATATTATCAGGCTTGCCACTTGGCATTTTGATGTGATGCCACCAGTTTGCAGGGATCACATTACCCGTTATGTTCATGCGCCCTATTTGATTAACGGTTTCTGTCATCAATGAATTATTCACTTTATACCCCCAGTGCGCGTGCAATGTCGCGACAAGCGTTCCGGTATTGCTCAGGCGTCAGCTTTTTTGAGAGCAGCTTTTGTTTTTGTTGTTCGTACTGTTCCCAAACGCTTAGCGCAGCTGCTCTTCTACCTTCGAAAACGTCTTCGACTTTCTCTCTGTCAGCAGGTTTTCCGTTCAACAAAAAACCATTGCGATAGGTTATTTTCTCAATTGTTCTTAACATTGGTCTTGCCTCTTGAATTAATGCACGCTGGTCTGGCGTGGTATCGCATTTAACGCAATGACTGCATTATTAATATGGTGTGACATGTCACGACCCTCTAATAAAATCTCGCTAATTGCCTCGGCAAATCGCTGTATTGCAATTGAAGCTAAGTAATTTTTCGTATCACCTCGAACCCGGGCGAGTCGTGAAGCCGGTAATGCAATTTCTATTGCCGGCATTAACTCAACTATTTTTCTGATAGATGCGGGGGAATCACCACGCAACCAACGAAATATCTGTTGCCGGTTATTATTAATCGCTTTCCAATCAGCCCTACCCGATTCGTCTTCAATCACATGCAAACGCCCTTGTGACCTGTTTTTTACAATACGTGAATAAGCACGGCTAACTTCAATAGCTACATGCTCTTGACCTTGCTCCGCCGCCCAGTCCTCAATTTCGGATCGGACAATATCGATATCAAAATTCATCTACTCGCGTCTCCTGTCGCAAAATTGATTATTAAGAATCAGTTTTTAAAATCGTTATTTGGTAATGTTATTTCATGTACCGTTTAGGATATAGAATTTGCATTTCTGTGATTTTTTCGCCATAAAATTTTACAAGCTTTTCAGCCAATTCTAATGAGGCGGCTTGAGCACCTCGCTCCAATCGGCTTAAATTTCCCACATCGCAATTAATTGCATTTGCAACTTCAGAAATAGTCAGCTGCTTTTCAATACGAATTCTTCTTAATGGTGTTTGCATAACCGCCCCTTAATTTTTAATGCGTACTGCGCATATTAACACACAATCAAATATGCGCAATACGCTTTGTGTGATACGCATAAATAAAGTTGAATAACAGAATGAAAATTGGAACAAAGATCAGAGAAATTCGCAAAAGTAAAGGAATGACAATCCTTGATTTAGCCACCGCTATTAATAGCGATGTGGGCAATATCTCTCGGCTCGAAAGAAATGTTCAAGGCTATAGCGAAAACACCTTGGTAAAAATTGCATCAGCATTAGGAGTTACTGTTTCAGAACTTTTTTCTGAAACCCCAACTCAATCAGATGATATTGAATATATTGGCAAAGTTCCATCAGGGATGGTCCAAGTTATAGGTGAGGCATTTCTTGGTGTTGATGGCGCAGTGGATATGATTGAATCCCATAATGGCTGGTTAAAGATATACAGCGATGACAAGGAAGCTTATGGACTAAAAGTCAGAGGTGATAGTATGTGGCCTCGGATACAATCGGGAGAATATGTCGTTGTTGAGCCAAATACAAATGTCAGGACTGGTGATGAAGTGTTTGTTAGAACTGTCGAAGGTCATAACATGATAAAGATTTTTAACAAAACAAGAGACGGTGACTACCAATTCACTAGTATTAATAATGCTCACAAACCAATAACACTAGAGCCTAGCCAAGTAGATAAAATGCACTACGTTTCGGCCATAGTTAAGCCCACGAAATATATAGACAAATGTGATAGAGAACAACCACTAACCCTTGTCCCTCCTTTAGTTAAATAAGCATTCTAGCCCTCCGTGCATATTGTACCGAGGGCTTTGTTTTGTTCATTATGATTTAATACTTCTAACTACTTGAGCTGCGTCGCGTAACGCACCTTTATGTAAGGTGTTTGTCACCTCTTTTCTATAGCGTTCTAGTTCATCAATTAACATTTCTTTAGTTATAGTTTCACTATTCATTAGTAACCGAATAGTTGCCTGACCTACCTCAGATACCACATGTCTTATTTTTTCTTCATCCAAGTTCATATACCACCTCGATTAAATTTCCCATTAGTTATTTAAGATTAATTTTCATTCAATTAATAGTAAAAATACAATATTAACCGTCCAAAAGGAAAATATTTTTATATAAGAATCATATCGATGCGAATAAAACCCTAATTAATTATGCCTATCACGCAAATATGCGCTTGACGCATATTCGTTTAATGCATATCATTGCATGCATCGAAACAAATACAGCAAGTGTTTTGATAGGTGTTCAAACCAAATTTAGTTTTGCTGTTATGTCGAAGGAGAACCAAAGCTCTCATCACGACCTTTCATGATTACCACGACATGACGGCAAATTTTTAGCAGTACCAGGGAAAGCTTATTTTTACAGAATGAAGGGCAAGACCAGACCATGACAGCTCGGAAAGACGGGCAACAAATTATAGACGTAAAAAAACCCACCTAAGTGGGTTCCTTTACCTCGGGTCGCCGACCAAAGCTAACCGAGAGTTCTACTAGCGCGACCAAACGCTAGAAGAGGCAAGACCAATGATAAATCACTGATCACCACTATTTTAAAGGAGCTGCTATGAAAGCACAACCTAAAACCCTAAGCGTTACTCTATATATCCACGCACAAAAGCAATTTGACGGTTCTTATCAATATAATACATACGCATTTAAGTCTGATGTGAAGTCAGGTTTTGGCTTTGTTATTGCTGAACACGTTATAGAAATTCCTTTTACAGAACCAACCAATGCAGAACTTGTTCAGTTAGAAATTGACGCGCTCAAAGCTGAGCAAAACAAAATTCTTGCTGATGCACAAGTTCAATCAAGTTTACTTGAAGACCAGATCCAAATGCTTCTCTGTTTAGAGGGCAAGCCTATTTCTAAAATTGATGAAGAAATCCCTTATTAAGAGGAAACATTATGAAATGCTCCTTATGCACAAAAGAATTAGAAGATAACGAGGCTTATGAATACAGAGGCTTCATTTCCTGCGGAGATCACTTTGATGAAGTTATCGAACGAGTTGACAGCAAACGACAAGATATTATCACTCGACACGATTCAATGTCTCGTCCATTAAAAGGGTTAGACATTAGACCTGATAACCCTATAGGTAAAGCTAACCGCGAGCTTCTTAAAGGAAGTATTGAGGTTAGTGGAAAAGAAACATACCTAGAAAAAGAATACCGTAACGGAATTTTATAAGAGGCAAGACCAATGACAACTTTTATCTGTGTATTTGAGCCTACGACCGAGGCTCGCACTAACAACGGCGCGGTGTCGTTAACAATCGCACTAAATGCCGCTAATGCTAAAATTGCTGCAGCGACTGCAATGATTAAACTATCTGAGGTTTTTCCTGATTCGATGGATAACTTCAACGTTGATGAACCTATCATTTGTGAAGACGCCGTAGGCTCCCCCCGCCCTGCACTCGATCAGTTCGATGAAAAATTTGCTATTGAAAATGAATTTGACGGTGAAAAATGGCAACCCATTAAATATAAAGAATTTAAAAAGCTTGCAACTAAACCTCGCGTAGCTGCTTTACTGATGTTCGGTAAAACTCAAATTACTGATAAAGAATACACTTTCACACTGAAGTATCTCAATGAAAGTACAGAGGACCCAAAAGTTCGAAATATTGCTACTGGCCTTGCAGAAATCACCAAGGTTTCACTAATGGATGCCGATGCAACTATGGAGATCGCTCAAGCTGTTTATGAACATGCTGACGATGAAGTCACGATTGAAGATGCAAAAGCTCTTGGTGAAAGCTGGTTGGAGGATGAACCCAAGGTTGATTCTTTACCTCCCAAAGAAATCATTGAAGAAGCACCAGTGCTTAAACGCGACTATGCCGAACTTGATATAGAAATCGCCCTCGCACTATTAGGTGATGTTGATATTAACCAAGTTAAAAGTGCAGACGTCCGTAAAGCCAAAGAACTTATTAACACCGATGATAAAGCATGGAAACGCTTATCAATGGATTTGCGCACATTCCCTAGTGTTCTAGATATCCCTCGTGAAAACATATTTGCACTAGTGACCGAAGCAAGAGAGAAACCAGAGCTATTCGATGATGCTAATGCCCGTAAAGCGTTTATTGATTCAAAACTTGGTACCAATAGCCCTAAAGTAACCTCACTCGGTAGTGGTCGTTTTGCTGTTGATAATTTAGATGCTAAGCCGGCTAATGATGAAACAACAAAAGAAGAAGCTGAACCGGTTAAACCAGAAAAACAAAAACGCTCGAGTAAGAAAAAAGATTCGCCGGCTAAAACAGAAAAAGAACCAGTGAAGGAAGTTGTTGTAGAAACCGAACAAGCTCAAGCGCCTGTTGTCAACCATCCAGTTGAGCCGGTAGTTGAGATTGCCAATGTTCAACAAGATGATTTTGAACAACGCGCAACTGTACTCGAGGAGGTTTTAGGGAATCATAACGACAACCTTAGCATTTGGAAGCGCGTACAACGCACTGACTCTCGATTTACAAAACCAATTGAGGGAATGGGCTTTATAGGTACTAGTATCAACGGAACCTATATGATCATGCGTGCAACGGAGATATTTGGTCCTATTGGTTCTGGCTGGAACTATGAAGTTATTGAAGAGAAATTAATAGACGGTAAACCCCTTACTGAGCCAGTTCTTGATGAACGCAATAAACAGGTTGCAACACGATTTCTACGAAACGGAGACGGCTCATTATTTTGTGAGAAAAACCATTCCGTAAAAATCAAATTCTGGTACATAACACCAAATGGCACACGTGCAGAATTCGAAAGCTATGGCGCCACTCCATACCTATATCAAACACAGTATGGTCTTAAAACTGATGGCGAAGTGATTAAAAAATCACTCACCGATGCAATCAAAAAAGCCCTTTCTATGCTTGGCTTTAGCTCTGATGTGTTTATGGGCATGCATGATAACCCTGAATATGTAGCAAGTAATAAGCTTGAGTATGAAATCAAAGCGGCCACAGACAACGCAGAAGATGTCACTCGCATTCGTAAAGAGCTAGATGAGAAATTCACTAAGCACACTGAAACCATGCGTAGTGCTGTCACACAGAATGAATTACGTGGCATTGCATCAGCCCTTACCCGTGAAATTGCAACGCATGCAAAATTAGCCAAAGAACGTGGCGACAGTGAATATGAAAAATATTTAAACGGCCGTCTGCGTCGATTAAAAGAAATTGAAAATGAGTGTTTAGACCAACTGAAACAAAAAGAAGAGGCAATCTAATGACCAAAACAACTGCTATTGCAATGGCTGCTGACTACAGCAAATTACAATCACTCGTCGAAAATGGTGAATTTACCGCCGAAGATATCGCCGATACGCTTCAAGGTATTGAAGGTGAGTTAGGCGATAAACTAGATGCAATCATGCTCTATGCTCGTAATTTAGAAGGGCAAGCAAAAACATTAGATGAAGAATCTAAGCGTTTAGCTGACCGTAAAAAATCATTCGAAAACCAAGTTAAAAGCCTGAAAAAATACGCATTAGATTGCTTGTTAACCACAGGCATGGATAAGCTAAAAACCACGAAAAACACCTTCACCGCTCGCGCAGGTGTCGTTCGGGTCATTATTGATAATGAAGATGCTCTCCCTAACGAATTAGTTGATGTTCAAACTATTACTGCACCTGATAAAAAACGCATTAAAGAAGCAATTGAAAACGGCATTGAAGTGCCTGGTGCGCACTTAGAAATTGGTGACCGTTCATTAATGGTTCGTTAATAACTATAGCGCCCAGTAATGGGCGCATTATCAGGAGATATTTTTATGGCCATGAAATTAGAAGTCATCATTATTCACGATGAAACTAACAATAAATGCAGCGTTGAGTGGTCTGTTGATACAACCGAACACACCACCAGCCAAGAAGAAAAAACGTTATCTATGGTTAAAAAAGCAGTCTTACTGCAACTTGGTTACCCAACATCAATAGCCGTTATTCACTAGTGTGACATGTCACGGGCGATTAATTATGAAAAATAATTTAGAGGATTTACATAACCACCTATTCATGCAACTTGAAAGACTTTCAGATGAAAGCATTAAGGGTGATGAACTCAAAGAGGAAATAAGCCGAGCGAAAGCAATGTCCGCAATTGCATCTCAAATCGTCAGTAATGGTCAATTGGCAATTAATGTCAAACGTATGGCTCGCGCAGGATACATAAGAGATGCACCAAAGTATTTAGAGGTTAAAGAATGAAGCGCTTTTCCTATACTGATGATATGTGCGATTGGATGCGTAAAAACTATTTATTACCACTAGACCAACTCACAATTAGTTTCAATAACAAATTTGGCACATCACGATCAAAGGATGCAATAAACGGGCTACGCAAACGACTGAAATTAAAAACAGGCCGTTCCGGAGTATTCACTAAAGGCCACACTCCTGCAAATAAAGGGAAAAAAGGATTAAAGGGTGCTAACGCAGGGTCATTCAAAAAGAACAATATACCTCATAATTACCAACCTATTGGTACCGAGGTTATTACTACTGATGGATACATTAAAGTCAAAATCGGACACCCTAGAAAATGGAAACATAAACATATTCTAGTATGGGAGGAACATAACGGCCCTGTTCCAAAAGGACATGTTATTAAATTCATCGATTGCAATCCATTGAATTGCAGCATTGATAATTTGATGGCTATTACAAGATCAGAACATGGAGTTATTAATCGTTTTTTCTCAGGTGCTTCCCCTGAATACAAAGATGCAATCTTACAATTGGCCAGAATAAAGATTGCGATTAGAGGTATAGAAACTAAGAGGCAAGACCAATGCTAAGACATTTTCATAGTAACCAACGACCGACTATTAAATTAACTATGCCTGATGGTTCTGTAGGATTTATAACAACAAGCGACCGCTGCTATGTTGTTTATGACTTACCCAAAAACATCAAAATTGAACCTGTAAAAGAATCTCAGCCTAAAGGGAAAGTATTATGATGTATGCCTTGTTCCTGTTAATTTGCAGCGGTGCGGACTGTTTGTATAAACCATACGGCTATACATACCCCGATGAGCAAAACTGTTTGATTGATAAAGACACTCTAACCCAACAAGGTATTCTGTCTGAGTGTTACCCAGTTGATACGATTATTCGAGCCAATAATTGATTAAGCATAATCAGTTTTATTTTATATTTATTATTAGCATGGTGGTTTATTCAAAACCAATGAGTAACCACCATGAGAAAGCCACAATTAACCCCTTGGATGCCCGAGGGAAAATTATTAACTGAGTTTGATATTAAGTTAGGCAAGTTAGCTGCAAGTGTAAAAAATAGACCATGCACTGAAGCTGAAATAAAACATGCTTGTGATACTGCAGATAAGATTATTTTATCGATAATGAGGCAAGACCAAAATGGCAACAGAAAGCGCTTGCGTAGAACGCAAAACAAAAAAAGAAGAGACGAATACCCCTAAAAAGAAAGTATACGACGATGATGATATGTTAACTATTCAGGAGGTATGTGCGCTAATAGGAGGCATCAGTTCAAAAACTTTAGCCGACTGGAATAATACTCATCGACATAGAAAAACGCTCGCACCTATTTGTTTTACCGATAAAGTCGTTAGATACGAGTATAAAAACGTTAAAGCATTCATTGAAAAATGCCGAAAAGTTTACTAACCCATCTTTCTACGTAATAGCGCTACTTGAGTCAGAATACTATTTTCATGGGCCTCAAACGCCTGACGCTTTAGCGCTATTTCTTCCTGCATAATTTCATCTGAAAAATCGTAATGTTCCGCCATTGGATCATCACGTTTATCTGAATGGTGTAAACATAGAATACTTATCTCTTTAGTATCAGAACGCGAATAACCTTTTGCTCTCATCTGAGCAATAATATTACTTTTAAAAAACTTACGGCACATAGTATTAAATGCACCAGACTTCCCTTTTATAGTACCTTCGTGAACAACCCCTTTCACCGCACCATCAGGGCTATACGTTTTAATTAATTTATCAAGTGACCTTTTTGCAAATGGTTGCATAGGATCTCTTGGTTGCAAAAATACATACTCTCGATTACAAGCAAGCGTTGATTCCTGCCATGCCTTTTGCTCTTTTAATATTGTCGATATTCCTGGTGTGATTGGCATTCTAAATTCTTTTTGCGTTTTCATTGCTCCACGCATACCAATTAACCCAGCAGGGTAAATTATCTCTTGCTTATCGAAATGAATATATTCCCATTTTAAATTAATAACATTAACAGGCCTAACACCCGTTAAAATCATATATCGGATAGCATTCTTTTGATGAACTGATGTACATACAGCAACATTCATCCAAAGCGTTGC
The DNA here is from genome assembly GCF_050487165.1 of Providencia sp. Me31A. Lineage (NCBI taxonomy): Bacteria > Pseudomonadati > Pseudomonadota > Gammaproteobacteria > Enterobacterales > Morganellaceae > Providencia > Providencia sp. Me31A. The sequence continues at coordinate 36,732 of NZ_JBKQGZ010000023.1, read as the reverse complement.
AATCGACTCTATATCTGTATACCGCTTCGTTGGCATTGGTTTTTGCACGCGAGATGAAACATAATCATCAGGGATACTTGCAGCAATATTCATTCCATTACAGTAAATAGGCGCTGCAAATTTCCAAAACCTACGCAACTCTGCAAATAGTTCTAAAGCATGGTTATTAGACTTAGTTTGTATCCATGTATCAATAACCTCAATAAGTCGCTGATACTTCATATCACTAAAAATTTCACGGGAGCCGAAAGCTTCTCTTAATTGCTTTGTTCTACAGCAATATGTAGCAAAACTATTTGCACTAAGCTTTGAACGACTAACCTTACCTTCCAAGTCTTGTTCATAAAGTTCGATCAATTGGTGAACAGATTCAGCTCGCAAGCCATATTCAGCTAGCTCCTTTGCTTTTTCTCGCGCAATTGGCAACGATAGCTCTGGCCATTCACCTAACTTGCTACCTTTTAAATCCATCTGTTTCGGAAACTCAGCATATATAGTAACCTTACCCGCTTTGCTAAAATCAATGCGTAGATAATGCTCTTTTTCGTATTTAGATCGACGTGGCTTGTTGAGATGATTTAAAATGATCTTAGCGGCAGTAACACAAACCCTCATGTGTGTACTTGTATAAGGGGGCTTGCATGACTCCCAGCGCAGTAAAGCATCCGAATATTCATCAGATGATGGTGACTTTAAGCTTTGTGTTGCTTTACCTGACATTGAAATACCCCTATATAACAAAGCACTATACTTTAAGCTCTCACATTAAGCGTTTTTAGAGCATAAATTTCAGTATGTGTTGCTGCTTTGTGTTACGGATTAGAGTTTTTCAATGTAATGCATACTGTATAAAAATACAAGTAATAGACGAACGTAACGAATAAGTGCAAGATATAAGTTACTGATTTTTAACTTAATAGAATGTAAATTACTGATATGTCTTTATTAATTACAAAACGCTGTATCAATTGTGATATGTGCGAACCTGAATGTCCAAATGATGCAATTTTTATGGGTAACGAAATTTATGAGATTGATTCAAACCTATGCACAGAATGCGTAGGACATTATGATAAACCGACCTGTCAATCGGTTTGTCCTATAAACAATACAATCATTACTGATCCTAACCATATTGAGTCTCAAGACCAACTATGGGATAAATTTGTTATCATTCACCACGCAGATAAAATTTAAATCTCTAATATTATTTTAGGGATTCTAGTTTATGAAAGAATAAAACTCGATATTTTTTATCGATATTTTAGTATCTATAATGGTTTTTATCCGTTCAAGATTGTATAAATTTTAATTTATGCAATCTATCACTAATGAGTAGCAGTATTATGTAATAAAAATGACGATATTATAATTTTCATTTCGTTCAATTTATCTATAAATATAAGAACGATTATTCTGATAAAACCAAACTAATGTTCATTAGGCTCTAACAATATTTATTATTATTAAAATTAAAATTTTCAGATATATTAGCACCTCAAGTTTATCAATAACCAAATGAGGTATATTATGACAAAGTCAAATGAAAGTGTTCAAAAAAGTAAATTTACCGATTATTACCCAACAAGTTTAGTTTATACCGTAAAAGATTATAATTACTTTATTGGTATCGCGAGAAACAAGTCTTTTGTTATTTATGAAATAACAAAAGATGGAGAAATAGACCTAAGCAAGCCAGTCCAAGATGGCGTATTAACAACCTTCCACGATGACCTTCAAGTTGTTTATGACCCTAAAAATAGTAAACAGTTCCTAGTATGCACAAACATTGCTGAGTCTACGTTAGATATATATACTATTTATGCAAATGGTTCGATAAAAGTATTCGACTCTCTTAGCTATAAACGGGATTCTAAACAAGGAACAGCTATTTATACTACAAATGGCTTTTTCTACTTTTACGAACAATCTAAACGTACTTTAGAATGGGAAATTAGAAAATTCATAAAGGAATAATTAGAAATTACCTATAGAAAAATAGTCTCTAACTAAATTAATTGCAAAACATTATATTGTTAGCCAGTCAATGACTTTATTTTCTGACTGAGAGTCTATTTTCTTTTATAACCAGAATAATAAGAAATTATAGTAATGTTTTGTATTTTTACATTTTATAACATCTTATTTCTTTTAATAGGTTATTTGTTGCCGAATAAAACAAGCAGCAAATAACCTATATTTCTCTATTAACTACAAATATATTAATTTTTAATACCACTTTCAATTATCACAGTAGCTACCGCATAATGGCGTTCATCTGTAATCGAAACATGAAAATGTGTCGCATGTAGGTTATCAGCTAATTTTAATGCCTTATCACTCAAACTCAATAAAGGTTTTCCAAGCTTATCATTTGTCACTTCAAATTGATTAAACGCCAAGCCGTTGCGGAACCCTGTACCAAGTGCCTTTGCTGCCGCCTCTTTAACTGCAAAACGCTTTGCTAAAAAACGAGCTGGCTTTGATTGTTGTTGATACTGGATAAGCTCAGTCTCTGTTAAAACTCTTTTTGCAAAACTGTCTCCTGTACGTTCAATCATCGCCTCAATACGAGCAATCTCTACAATATCTGTGCCTAACCCAATAATCGCCATTATTTACGTGCTTCTAACAGAATTTTTTTCATATCAGCAACGGCCTGTGCTAATCCACTAAATACAGCGCGGCCAATAATCGCATGACCAATATTTAGCTCATAAATTTCAGGTAATTGAGCAATACGCTGCACATTATGATAGGTCAAACCATGCCCTGCATTTACCTTGATACCTTTACTCGCTGCATAAGCGACACCATCACGAATACGGCGAAACTCAATTTCTTGCTCCTGCTCGGTTTTCGCATCTGCATAGGCTCCTGTATGGATTTCAATGAACGGAGCCCCGCACTCTTGTGCGGCATCAATTTGCGTATGGTCTGCATCAATAAACAATGAAACTAAAATACCCGCGTCAGAGAGACGTTTAATTGCATCCGCGACTTTTTGTTTTTGCTCTGCGACATTTAAGCCACCTTCGGTAGTCACTTCTTCACGTTTTTCAGGTACTAAACAGCAAAATGCAGGTTTAATACGACATGCAATTTCCACCATTTCATCTGTCACTGCCATTTCAAGATTCATTCGAGTTTGAATGGTTTCATTTAGTAGTGTGACATCTCTATCCGTAATATGACGGCGGTCTTCACGTAAATGAATGGTGATACCATCAGCACCCGCTTGTTCTGCAATGAACGCGGCTTGTACTGGATCAGGATATTGGGTTCCTCTTGCATTTCTTACAGTTGCAATATGGTCAATATTTACACCTAACAAAAGCTCAGCCATTTTTCACTCCCAATTAATAAACGTGACAATCTTATCAGCCTTCTATCCTACTGTAATTTGCTCCATTGAGGGAATAAATCTCTCACCATTCAATAAAAATTCCAACCCAAATCCTCTATTTCAGTATGTATATTTTAATTTTGCGAAGCGCTTCGTAAGATTTTGCATAGACAACAAAATAGTATTGCCAGATAAAATTTATTTAGATAAAAACATAGGGAAAAAGGATGTACGGGGAGTAAGCGAGTTACAAATAAACAAACTAAGCAAGTAAGTAAGAAATAAAATTAAAACACTTTTAACTTAGTTTATTTTTTGGGGCAGGTGAGTAGGCAAATTGGCGAAATAATTCTCGGCTTTTTAAAGGTTTACCACCTAGATAAGGCTTAAGAGCCATACGCGTAAAACGCTTAGCGGCTTTTAATGTATCTAAGTCAGGAAACTCACGGCTAGCGAGTGCTTTAAGCTGTTTTCCTGTGAAGCTAAGCTGGTCGGTAACTAAGCTACCAATAAAACCTTTTTCTTCTCGATACCGATAAGTCATCGTGTCAGCAACAGGCTCTCCGCTACCTGCACAGTGTAAAAAGTCTACACCATAGCCAAGGTAAGAAAGCAGCGCTAACTCGAACCTGCGCAATGCGAACTCTGGCGTTCGTTCACTTGCTGCAAGCACCTGCAAACAAGACAGGTAATCAAAAAATAATGCAGAATAAGGTGTACCAAACTCGATCACACGAGCCGTTAACTCATTAAGATATAATCCGCTATATAGGACAGTACCCGTTAGAGGAAGCGCTAAAGAAACAGGATCTGCATTGATTAAGGTTTTGATTTCACCTTTGCCTCCCCAGCGGATCAGCAAAGGTGTGAAAGGTTGCAAGCAACCTCTTAACGCTGAGCGATTGCGACGAGCCCCCTTGGCAAGTAAGCGGATCTTCCCTTCCCCTTCAGTGAAAAAATCTAACAATAGACTTGTTTCACTGTAAGGTCTTGAATGGAGTACAAACGCACGTTGCCAGCCACTCATTTCGCCACCAACTATTTTAGATCATCAACATAACCTAGACTACGCAATGCTCTTTCATCATCTGCCCAGCCTGATTTAACTTTAACCCAAAGCTCAAGGTGCACTTTATTATCAAACATTCTTTCCATATCGATACGCGCTTCAGTACCAATCGTTTTTAGTTTGCTGCCCTTGTTACCAATGACCATTTTTTTCTGGCCTTCTCGCTCAACCAGTATTAATCCATTGATATGGTAAATACCAGCCTCTGTAACTTTAAATTGTTCAATTTCTACTGTCACAGAATAAGGGAGTTCATCACCCAGAAAACGCATCAGCTTTTCACGAATGATTTCAGATGCCATAAAACGTTGAGAGCGGTCAGTGATATAGTCTTCAGGAAAATGATGTATAGCTTCAGGTATATGTTGTTTTACAATTTTAGCAATTGTATCCACACCCGTACCTTTTTCGGCACTAATAGGGACAACATCTAAAAAATTCATTTTCTGACTAATCATACTGATATGCGGCAACAGTATCGTTTTGTCCGTCACATTATCAATTTTGTTAATTGCTAATATAACTGGACAACGTAAGCTAGATAGCTTCGTTAATACCATTTCATCATCTGGTGTCCAATTAGTCCCTTCAACAACAAAAATGACTAACTCAACATCACCAATCGAACTAGATGCAGCCCGATTCATCAAACGGTTGATTGCACGTTTTTCTTCAATATGCAGCCCAGGGGTATCAACATAGATAATTTGATAATTATCTTCTGTATGAATCCCCATAATACGATGGCGAGTCGTCTGTGGCTTTCTCGACGTAATCGAGACTTTTTGCCCCAGTAATTGATTCAGCAACGTCGATTTACCAACATTGGGACGCCCAACTATAGCGACAAAGCCACAGTGGGATTGTAATTCACTCATTCAAGCTCCAAAATTTTCAATGCTTGTTCCGCAGCAGCTTGCTCTGCTTTACGACGACTTGAACCAACGCCATGAATAGGTTGTTCAATACCACTCACTTGACAGTGGATCGTAAATTCTTGATCGTGAGCTTCACCTTTTACCTGAACAACTAAATAGTTAGGTAACGGTAAATGACGCCCTTGCAGATATTCTTGTAACCTTGTTTTCGGGTCTTTCTGTTTATCACCCGGACTAATTTCATTTAGTCTACTTTGATACCAATCTAAAATAATTCTTTCGATTGTTTGAATATCACTATCTAAAAAAATACCACCTATTAGCGCCTCAACTGTATCAGCAAGGATAGACTCACGACGAAAACCACCGCTTTTTAACTCGCCCGGTCCTAAACGTAAACATTCACCGAGTTCAAATTCACGTGCAATTTCTGCTAGTGTATTTCCACGTACAAGCGTTGCTCGCATGCGGCTCATATCCCCCTCATCCACTTTGGGAAAACGGTGATATAAATCATTTGCAATAACAAAGCTTAAAATTGAGTCCCCTAGAAACTCTAGACGCTCATTATGCTTACTGCTTGCACTTCTATGTGTCAATGCTTGGATTAATAAATCATTTTGTGTGAACTGATAACCAAGCTTACGCTGTAATCTTTCTAATAAAGAGGGATTCATGTGCGCCCAACCATTTTTTATTTGATAAAAAAGCACACGCAACAGACCTGTAAAATAAAGCATTTTACAAAACTGTTGCGTTTGCACTGACTCCGCAAATACCCATATTTTTTTACAGCTCAGTAGTACTAATTATACAATTCGATTAGTTACAATAAGCTAAAAAGGAGGGTTAATAATTGAAGGAGCCAATAAATATTAATTAAACTATATTGTACACTGAGTAAAATAATAATGCTTCGAATAATGCGGACTTTCAAATGAAACCCCGCATCTTCGCAATATCAGTCAACCCAACCAGCTATATTATAGTGGACCAATTCGACTAAAACGAATACCTGTAGGCCATTCATTTTCTTGTTTATCTAGGCTTAACCAGATAAACACGGCTCGACCCACTAAGTTTTCCTCAGGTACAAAGCCCCACATACGACTGTCTGAACTGTTATCCCTGTTATCACCCATCATAAAATAATGTTTTTCAGGAACAATCCATTCATTTCTAGGCATACCAGGTTGTATGTATTTTGATTCAGTAATTGCTTGGCGAATAATTAGAATTTGATGTTCAACCGTATCTAACTTTTCACTGCGCTCATACTGACGTAGCGCATTCCTTGGCAAAGCTTGGTCTAACGGAATCTCATAATTTCCTTTTTGGTTATCAACAACAGAACCGATATCAAGGAACATCGTCCATTCACTCGGCGCCAGCGGGCCATAAACGATTGGTAATTTCTCTGTGCACTTGTTGTCAGCACAATTTGGGTAAATCGTTAGCTCTTTAGCATCCGAATCATAAACAATTTTATCTCCCGGTAGACCAATAACGCGCTTCACATAATCAATACTGGGATCTAATGGATATTTGAATACCGCAATATCACCACGCTTTGGTTTACCCGTCTCAATCAATGTCGTTTGGGTAATAGGGTCTTTTAGCCCATAAGAAAATTTTTCAACCAACATAAAGTCGCCAACTAACAGCGTTGGCATCATTGACCCAGAAGGTATCTGAAATGGTTCATAAATAAATGAACGAACAATCAGTACAATAGCCAATACAGGGAAAATAGATGACCCTGTCTCCAGCCATGATGGGCGACGAACCGCATTCGCCACATCCGCTTCACTCACAGCGCCATTTGTTGCATCCTGTAACTGCTTGAGTTTTGCTTTTCGCGCAGGTGCAAATTTAAACTTGTCTAAACACCATATAATCCCAGTGATTAATGTTGCCAGTGTTAGGATCAAGGCAAAGGTGTTAGCCATTGCGACTCCTTGTAAACTTAGTCTTTTCCAACATGCAATATAGCAAGGAACGCTTCTTGTGGTAGCTCAACGTTACCAACTTGCTTCATACGTTTCTTACCATCCTTTTGCTTCTGTAACAGTTTTTTCTTACGGCTAACGTCACCACCATAACACTTGGCCAGTACGTTTTTACGCAGTTGTTTAACTGTAGATCGAGCAATAATATGGTTACCAATCGCCGCTTGAATCGCAATATCAAATTGCTGACGTGGAATCAGTTCCTTCATTTTTTCAACCAATTCACGGCCGCGATATTGAGAATTCGCACGGTGCGTAATTAGAGCCAAAGCATCAACACGTTCATTATTAATAAGAACATCAACACGAACCATATCTGATGCTTGAAAGCGTTTAAATGCATAATCTAACGAAGCATAGCCACGAGATGTTGATTTTAAACGATCGAAGAAATCCAATACCACTTCTGCCATTGGGATATCATACGTCAGCGATACTTGATTACCATGATAGACCATATTGGTCTGAACGCCACGTTTCTCAATACAAAGTGTAATCACGTTACCTAAATACTCTTTAGGCATCAACATATGACACTCTGCGATTGGTTCTCGCAATTCTTCAATATTATTCAATGCCGGTAGCTTAGATGGGCTATCAACATATACGATATCGCCGTTGGTTTGCTGAACCTCATACACTACTGTTGGTGCAGTGGTAATCAAATCAAGATCATATTCACGCTCTAAACGCTCTTGAATGATTTCCATGTGTAATAAGCCAAGGAAACCACAACGGAAACCAAAACCTAGTGCAGAAGACGTTTCTGGCTCATAAAACAAAGAGGCATCATTAAGACTTAGTTTGCCTAATGCGTCACGAAATGCTTCATAATCATCCGAGCTCACAGGGAATAAACCTGCATATACCTGTGGTTTAACTTTCTTAAACCCTGGCAGCGCTTTTTCTGATGGATTACGAGCTCCTGTTAATGTATCCCCAACAGGAGCACCAGTGATATCTTTAATCGCACACACTAACCAGCCTACTTCACCACAACTTAACACATCACGATCAATCTGTTTCGGTGTAAAAATACCAAGACGATCAGCATTGTACACTTGTCCAGTGCTCATAACTTTAATCTTATCGCCTTTTTTCAATGTACCGTTTTTAATACGGATCAATGAAACAACACCTAAATAGTTATCAAACCATGAATCAATAATCAGTGCTTGTAATGGCGCATCAGCATCCCCCTCTGGAGGTGGAATTTCTTTAACAAGACGTTCAATGACATCTTGAACACCAATCCCTGTTTTTGCAGAACAACGAACCGCATCATGTGCATCAAGGCCGACAATGTCTTCAATTTCTTCCGCAACACGTTCAGGATCGGCAGCTGGCAAGTCAATTTTATTTAAAACCGGAACAACCTCTAAATCCATTTCAATCGCGGTATAGCAGTTTGCTAATGTTTGAGCTTCAACACCTTGCCCTGCATCAACGACTAATAAAGCACCTTCACAGGCTGCTAACGAACGAGAGACTTCATAAGAGAAATCGACGTGCCCCGGTGTATCAATGAAGTTTAATTGGTAAGTTTCACCATCTGAAGCTTTATAATCAAGCGTTACGCTCTGTGCTTTAATAGTGATCCCACGTTCACGCTCTAAATCCATCGAGTCTAAAACTTGCGCCGCCATTTCACGATCTGTTAAACCGCCACAAATCTGAATAATGCGATCTGATAAGGTAGACTTACCGTGGTCGATATGAGCAATGATAGAAAAATTTCTTATATTATTGATTTTCAAGGTAATATCTTCTTTTAAATTGCCTTACAAAATCAGTTTTGTGCAAATATTGCGACAAAACTAAAATGCTATGATTATCACAAGATTGTTAATTAGCAGCATTTTACATATAAGAACCCACTAACACAAAGATTCAATGTAAAACAACTGTAAACCTGTATCAGGTTAATACGTTAGCCGAAACAATTTTGTGCAAACTCCCGACTAAAATAAACCGCTTTTATAGCTATACTCCAGCTATTTTGTTATTTATAGCCAAAATAGAAAAGTAAAATCACTGAATCAGTATCATGTACCAATAAATGAATAGTTAAACCACAAAAAGGGAAACGCTGTGTTTCCCTTTTATCGATACTATCAAATTATATATTGAATACACGCCGTTGAAACTTAGCAATTCACCTGAACAGATAGCTCTGAAGGTGGCAACCCTATTTGTAGTACCACTGGTTGAAAAGCTTCATCATCGCGCCATTTTGATGCTAAATTGCGGGCAACAAAAAAACCAATGATGCCACCAAACACACCTAAAACTGCAATCCAAAATTGTTCAAAATCCAATGATTGAGCCAATCCAGCGAGTAAAAAAAGCCCTAAAATCGGCGTTAAATAAACTAATAGAGCAGAACGAATCAAACTTCCTTCAGGAATACCGACTTCAATTTTTTGCCCTTCCACCAGCGGCTGTTCAATCACAATTTCTAATTCATGTTCTGTATTTGGCCCTATTTTACTTAATGCATAAGAGCCACACGTTTTACGAGCACTGCAACTTCCACAACCACCTGTTGAAGAACCATAGCGCAATAGTGCCCTACCATTTTGCCAACGGATCACAGTTGCCCATTCTTTTACCATAATTTACTCCCGAACTTGAATACTAGCTGCGACCACTTCTGCTGTTGCTAAGGGTAACTCACCAATCACAGTGATGACATTTTGCTTTTGCGTCATGGTGTAAATTGTCCGACGCCCATTTTGCAGAGGCTGATCAAGTAACGGGCCTTTCGCCGATTTAGTCACGTTTACTGAAAAGGTAAATAAACCATCACTAAACATAGCGGTTTCAACCACATCATCTTCAGATAATTGACGTGATGAACGGGATATTTCTTCAAAACCGGGAGGCAACATGCCAACTTGCCATTTAAAAGAAGGATTTCCATTTTTCGGAGAAATCAATAATGGTGGCATATTTACCTTGCTTAATGCGAGTAATGAATCTTTCACCGTTTTACTATCCAGTACCGTCGAGATCACACGAAATTGTTCTAACGTTTGGCTATTATTATCGAGAAGGTCAATACGTAATGGCAATTTCGTTTCCTCATCGACCAATACTACATAGTTAAACCGTGAATTGTCTTTCGATATTATGCGGATCACCAATGCTGGACGATCACCAATGTGGGTGCGTCCTGCATCAATAAAATTGTAGTAAGGTTTAATTTGTTCATAATTTGCAAAAACGACTGACGGTATATTATCAACAATATTATTGCCATTTAAGCTAAATGCATCAAACCCAGGCTCAAAATAGCTGATGTTATTACCTTTTTGGACTATCTCACGGCGTGATGAATCCATTTGGATCATCTGAGAAACTGATTCACCATTGATGATCGCATGTCGATAACGAACTGGGATTATTGATTGTGGACTGAATGTCATAAATGACATTTCATAAGACAAGTTCTGGGCAGCATTCCCCATTTCTTTAAAAAGAACATCGGCACCTTGTTCAGATGCCGAAGCTTGATTAGAAATAATCAGGCTGCCCGTCAGGCAGATGACGGATAACCATTTTTTCATTATTGCAGTTTAACTCCCGCTGAAGACGCGGGTCCAGCAGGTTCTTGATACTGCTGATTCATCATTGAGCGTCTTTCAATTTCATATTGCTGCAACATAGCATTAATACGTTGGTTTTGTTGTTCAACTTGCTGAATTTGTTGCTCATTACCAAACAATTGGTTATCTGAAATATTCAAACTAACCGGTGCTCCACTTCCAACAGGAATGGTATTGAATATAGGCTCATCTAAAGCTGAGTCAGTAACATCGCTTTGGTTATACTGTTGAACCCCAACAATGACGGCTAATGAAACACAAGCTGCTACACCAATTTGAGTCAACTGGCTTGCCCAAGGACGAATTTTGCCCCAGAAAGGGAAAGCCCCCCAAGTCGCAGGTTCAGGCTGCGATTCGACAACTACCTGAGGATTAATACGCACTGCTTCATTCTCTAATGCTGCCGCAACTTTACTTGCAATATCAAAATGCATGACTTCACTTGTATCGTTACGCAGAGTATCACGAATAAGATGATAGCTCTCCCAACGTTGCTTTAACGTTGAATCACATGAAATGGCATTTACAAGTTCTAAATCAAGAACTTCGCCATCCATCATTGCGGAAAGTTTCTCTCTTTGCATGCTCAATTACCTTCAGTTAATTGCATCACAATTATAGTTAATTTCCTGATTTAACAATACGGTTAGTGCTGTTGAATCAGAGGTTGTACTTTATTATCAATCGCTTCCCTAGCCCTAAAAATTCGCGAACGTACGGTGCCAACAGGGCAATCCATAATTTCTGCGATTTCTTCGTAACTTAAACCATCCAGTTCACGAAGCGTAATTGCCATTCTTAAGTCTTCAGGCAATGATTCAATAGTCCGGAAAACGACGTTCTTTAATTCATCAGACAACATTAAGTTCTCTGGGTTCGAAATTTCTTTTAATGCGCCAGCGGTTTCAAAGTTTTCTGCATCACTCGCTTCTAAATCTGAAGCAGGAGGACGCCTGTCCTGTGCTACTAAATAATTTTTAGCTGTATTGACCGCAATACGATATAGCCAAGTATAAAATGCACTATCACCACGGAATGAACCAATAGCCCGATACGCTTTTATAAATGACTCTTGAGCAACATCAGGGACATCCGCTTGCGGTACATAACGAGAAACTAAGCTTGCAACTTTATGTTGGTATTTAATTACCAGCAAATTGAATGCTTGCTGATCGCCCTTTTGTACCTTTTCAACCAATAACTGGTCTGTCAGTTGCTCGCTCATTCCAGGAAGTATCTCCCGAATTCAGGCCGATAATATGTTAACTTGATCATGTTCTCCCTTCCTAAGCAAGCACTACTTTGAGTAGTAGAACCCGTTGAAGTTCAATTTAATCTAAAAAAATAGTCAAAAATTTACAAAACTACTAAGATTTTTATTTTGAAGATCTAAAAGATCCTTATTAAAACAATTGCGTATAACTTTCTCGCCTGTAAATAATACAGCATACCAATTTTATAGCTGAATGCCATTGCTATCACACTAAACAACATCAATAAGTAAATAGATTTACATCAACACATAATAACTGACATTAATCCACTAATAGCCATAGACAATCCGATAGGCTAACATAAAAAACTCACTACATACTATTATATACACGCAAACATTTATGAACGAATCCACACAGCATTACACTGATATTTTAATCATTGGGAGTGGTGTCGCAGGACTTTCAGCTGCCTTACGGCTCGCCCCCTTTCATCAAGTAACTATCCTGAGTAAAAGCAGTCTCAGTGAAGGCGCTTCCTACTATGCTCAAGGCGGCATTGCCGCAGTTTTCGATGACACCGACAGTATTGAATCCCATGTTGAAGACACTCTCATTGCTGGTGCGGGTATTTGCCAAAAAACAGCGGTTGAATTTATTGCTTCAAATGCTAAACATTGTGTTCAATGGCTAATTGACCAAGGGGTACTCTTTGACACCGAAGTGACACAAAGTGGTGAAACACAATACCATTTAACTCGTGAAGGTGGACACAGTCACCGTCGAATCCTACATCATGCAGATGCTACAGGTAAAGAGGTCGAAACCACGTTAGTTGATCTCGCTTTTGCACACTCTAACATTCATATCAAGGAACGCTATAACGCCGTTGATCTTATTCTTCCAGAGGCTTCAGAACCTAAACGTATTTTAGGTGCCTATGTTTGGAATCGTCAAAAAGAACAAGTAGAAACGATCCGAGCAAAAACCGTTGTTCTCGCTACAGGGGGCGCGGCTAAAGTTTATCAATACACGACTAATCCAGATATATCTTCTGGTGATGGCATTGCAATGGCATGGCGGGCAGGCTGTCGTGTTGCCAACCTTGAGTTTAATCAATTTCATCCGACATGTTTGTTTCATCCACAGGCCCGTAATTTTTTATTAACTGAAGCATTACGAGGTGAAGGCGCATATCTAAAGCGCCCCGATGGTAGCCGTTTCATGCCAGATTACGATGAGCGTGCCGAGCTGGCTCCTCGTGATATCGTCGCTCGCGCCATTGACCATGAGATGAAACGCCTTGGTGTTGATTGCATGTATTTAGACATCAGTCACAAACCTAATGATTTCGTTAAAAACCATTTCCCAACCATTTATGCAAAATTAATGACTTTAGGGTTAGATCTCACCCAAGATCCGATCCCTATCGTACCTGCTGCTCACTATACCTGTGGTGGTGTTATTGTTAATGATACGGGTATGACAGATATCCCAAATCTGTATGCCATTGGAGAAGTTAGCTATACGGGCTTACATGGTGCGAACCGAATGGCATCTAATTCTTTATTAGAGTGCCTAGTGTATGGCTGGTCAGCTGCAGAGAATATCAATAAAACGATAAAACAGATCGATAAGATCCCTCATTTACCTGAATGGGATGAAAGCCGAGTTCACAACTCAGATGAACAGGTTGTCATTCAACATAACTGGCATGAATTACGTCTATTTATGTGGGACTATATGGGGATCGTAAGAACCACAAAACGCCTTGAACGTGCGTTGCGCCGTATCCATTTATTGCAGCAAGAAATCCATGACTATTATGCAAATTTCCGTATTTCAAATAACCTACTTGAGCTGCGAAACCTTGTTCAAGTCGCTGAATTAATGGTTCGTTGCGCATTGGAACGCAAAGAAAGCCGTGGTTTACATTACACCCTAGATTACCCTGAGCCACTCCCCAATTCAGGTCCCACTATTCTACAGCCTGAATAAACCCAACAAAAGCCGGCACCTTGATGTCGGCTTTAGTATTTCACATAAAATGGCTGAATGAGTTTTCGAAATTCATCAGTATACTCACCGCATTCCTCTTTAAGTGCTAATGATGTGACCTGTGTCTGTATCTCTTGTAATTGAAATCCTAATAGCAAGCGATGATAATCCGTCGTTGGTTTATCACTTACATTGACACGAAAAGCGGTAAACCAGCCAGAACCTTCGGCCATTTTCTGCATTTTTTCCCCAGCGTCATAAGGTAAGACTAAACAAAATAGGCCTCGGGGTGCCAAACAACACTTCGCGCTTGCGAGTAATACATCATGGGTCAATGTTGCGGTATATCTCGCTTGGTCACGCTTTTCATCCCGACACGCAACAGCAGGTTCGAAATAAGGGGGGTTACTCACAATCAAATCATATTGAATTGGCGACTTCTGACTGTAGCTAATAATATCTTGGTTTATTACCTTCAACCGCTCCGCCCACGGTGACTCAACAAAATTTTCCTGTGCTTGGGATGCTGCATCACTGTCTAATTCAACTGCATCAACACGCAATGCTATATTTCTCTGCGCTAACATCAACGCAATCAATCCGCTACCACTACCAATATCTAATGCAAATTGAACGCCTTCAACAGGGGCCCAAGCCCCTAATAACACACCGTCTGTACCCACTTTCATAGCACATCGGTCATGAGCTACAAAAAACTGTTTAAACGTAAAGCCGCCTTTGCGGTAATTCTTTTTTTGAAAGCACATACAAATACTCTAATTGACCAATATTGATTCCATTATTCTCATTTTAAGCAAATAAAAGTGATAATTTAACCTAATTGCTACAATATAATTCTCATATTACGAGAATTATATTTGTGACAAAAAAAATTTACTGCTAAGTTCGAGAAAAAAGGAGATGCCATGAACAGTATAAATAGAACCTTAGACATCTTATCTTATATAACAAGTTGCGCATCTCCTGTGACGCCACACGCTATTTCATCAGCATTAGAGATCCCATTGTCGACGGTTTATCGATTACTCACAATTCTCATAGATTGGGAATTTGTCTCTCATGCCAAACAATATGGAACATACTGCGCCGGCTCGCAGAGTATCAAAAATCAAGAAAAATACTATCACCACAGTTTATTGATGAGCGCATCTAAACAAGAGCTGCAAACTTTAGCGAAAAAAACCCAAGAAACCGTGGCAATTATCACTGCTAATTTACGTGAAACCATTTGTGTCGACATGATTGAGAGTGAGCAAGCTCTACGTTGCTCTTTTATTATTGGACGCGGCAATACCTTAATCAAAGGTGCGAGTGCAAAAACTCTATTGGCTTTTCGCCATGCAGAATATCAAAACCAAGTACTTGAGGTTCACGCTAAACAGTTGGCCACTTTGCAACAAAAATTGAAGCTGCAACACGATTTACAACAGATACATAAACAAGGTTACGGCATGTCAGTCAGTGAAATCGATGAAGGCGTGCTAGGGGTGTCTGCTCCTATTTTTAAAGGGAATGACGTTTTAGCTGTGGTCTCGGTCATGGCTCCTGAATTTCGTTCCATACATCGTGTTGATGAATTCATCACGCACACTTGCCAAACGGCGCATAACATCACTAAATTAATTAACTTGGAGTAACTATGACACAACCTTTCCAATGGCAAGGGCGCACTGATGGTGAAACACAAGAACATTTGCGCATCCATCAAGTGATCAACAAACACTCCCCCGCCAAGTTCGCATTGATTGGCTTTGCTTCTGATGAAGGCGTTAAACGTAACAAAGGCCGCCAAGGAGCGAAAGCCGGCCCAGACGCAATCCGCCGTCAGCTTGCAGGATTACCTATCCATCAACCACTGGCTATCAAAGACGCTGGGACAATTAGTTGTGATGATGGCGATCTCGAAACGGCACAGCGCCATTTATCTGACCAATTAATAGCCCTACTCGCCGCAAATGAAAAACCGATTGTCCTAGGTGGAGGTCACGAAGTTGCATTCGCCAGTTTTCAAGGTCTTTTTGACTACGTTGAACAACATCAATCAGGTAAAACAATTGGTATCATCAACTTTGATGCGCATTTTGATTTACGCGAAGCCCCTGTTGCGACTTCTGGTACACCATTCCTACAATCTGCCATGTTATGCCAACAGCACCAACGTCCGTTCCAATATTTATGCTTAGGTATCGCAGATCACGGCAATACCAAAGTGTTATTTGATACCGCCGATACATTAGGTTGCGAATATATTCGCGATAAAGAACTCACTTATTCTAAGTTATCCCAAGTGGTTGAAAAAATACAAAAATTTATTGATACCGTAGATTATTTATACGTCACGGTGGATTTAGATGTATTTTCCGCTGCTATTGCGCCCGGTGTCAGTGCCCCTGCACCAAAAGGGATTTCCACTGAGATATTTGATGAACTGTTTGCTGTGATTAAAGATAGCCAAAAAATTGCTGTTTTTGACATTGCGGAATGCAACCCTGAATTTGATATTGACAACCATACCGCAAAACTCGCGGCTTATTTGATTTACCAATACTTATTCTAATAAAACAACACAACAATTCGACTGATAAACCAAAATACCTTTATTATTACAACTCAACATTAGTACCATAAAAATAATATATTTATGAGTTGGGTAGATATGATGACTTTGTGTCATAGCTAGTTTGTAAGCCAATGCTGTTACTTGATTTTAAAGAATTTTATACCTTTAGATTTCAAGTTACAGCTAGGCGGCAAGCTGGGTTATCCCTAGGAGCATACTGGAGTATATGACGAGGGTGAACCAGTGTAGCCAACAACGCTATAGCTAGAAAGATAAAGGTAATATACACAAAGGGAAATATATGATTCTACACCTAGACACCCTCTCCACCCTCTTCTTAACCGTGATCTGCCTACTTATGGGGATACACTTAAAAAAGCGCATCGAATGGCTACAACGTTTTTGCATCCCATCTCCCGTTATTGGGGGCTTTTTAGTTAGCTTAATAATTTGGGGACTCAAATCATTTAACCTAGCTGAAATTAATTTTGATACCAGTTTACAAACTTTCTTGATGGTCGCCTTCTTTACTACGATTGGTATAGACGGTAGTTTCCGAATTTTGAAAACTGGCGGTAGGCTACTATTTATCTACCTTTTCATTTGCTGGTTTGTGGTTATTTTCCAAGATACTTTTGGCGCTGGGCTTGCGCACTTATTAGGAATCGATCCTGTCATCGGTATCATGGCTGGTGGTGTTTCGCTAACGGGAGGGCATGGCGGTGCAGCTGCCTTTGGTGGCATGGCTGAAGGGCTAGGCGTACAATCAGCCACAGTGGCGGCTATTGCAGCAGCCACTTTTGGCTTAATCACTGGGAGCCTACTTGGCGGCCCTATCGCCACATTTTTAATTAAAAAATTTAACGTTCAAATAAAAGCAGATGAAAATGTTGAACATATTCAAGTGCCAGAAACCATAGCAGGTAAAATTGAATCTATCGATGCGCATGCTTTCTTAAAAATGTTAGCACTGGTACTGGGGATCATGGTTATTGGGCAATTAGCTTCTGCTCAATTCACGAAAGCAACAGGCTTTTCATTACCAAGCTATGTTGGAGCAATGATCATTGCTATTATTATTCGCAATATTAATGACCAAGTTGGGTTATTCCGTATCAATCAAAAATCAATCGACCTAATATCTGAGGTATCCCTTGGCCTATTTTTAACAATGGCAATGATGTCATTGAAAATTTGGGAATTAAAAGCAGTTGCATTGCCACTATTCACGATTTTACTGGCTCAAGTGGTTATTTTGATTTTGTTAGTTGTTTTTGTCATTTTCCGCTTATTAGGCAAAAACTACGATGCCGCGGTAATGTGCGCAGGTTTAATGGGTCATGGGTTAGGTGCGACACCCAATGCGATGGCAAATATGTCTTCCGTTTGTGAACGCTATAAACAAGTTTCCATGAAGGCCTTTATGATAGTTCCTCTCAGTGGTGCTGTATTAATTGACTTAGTTGGTATCCCATACCACACATGGTTAATTAACATGCTCAGTTAAAATATACAGAGGGGAGTGAATGCTTCCCTCTTATTTGCCCTATTTATTCTATCATTTTCCTACGTTCTATCACTCCCAGTCTTGCGTGAAAACCGTTACACTTGATGAAAGCTGATTTTTCAGGTGAACAATTTTGCTAACCTGTTTATAATCAGCGCCCCAAATAGAGGTATATCATGACTGCATCCACATTTACTGAACTTGAACTTGACGAGAGCCTTATTGATGCGCTTTCAGATAAAGGCTACCAACGCCCAACCGCTATTCAAGCTGCGGCGATCCCTGCTGCAATGGATGGCCGTGATGTTCTAGGTTCAGCCCCTACAGGAACAGGTAAGACCGCGGCATTTTTATTGCCAGCTATCCAACACTTACTTGACTTCCCAAGAAAAAAATCAGGGCCCCCTCGCGTTTTGGTTTTAACACCTACGCGTGAACTCGCTATGCAGGTTGCTGATCAAGCAAAAGAATTATGTGCGCATAATCACCTAGACATTGCAACTATCACGGGTGGTGTTGCTTATATGAACCACGCTGAGGTTTTCAGCGAGAATCAAGATATCGTGGTAGCAACGACAGGCCGCCTGCTGCAATACATTAAAGAAGAAAACTTTGACTGTCGTGCAGTTGAAATTTTAATCCTTGACGAAGCTGACCGCATGCTAGATATGGGCTTTGCCAATGATATCGAAACGATTGCAGGTGAAACACGCTGGCGCAAACAAACCATGCTCTTCTCTGCCACCCTTGAGGGTGAAGCAATCCGGGATTTTGCGGAGCGATTATTAGAAGATCCTATTGAAATTGATGCTGATCCGTCTCGTCGTGAACGCAAAAAAATTCAGCAATTTCATTACCGAGCTGATACTTTAGAGCATAAAACCGCTTTACTATGTCATTTATTGAAGCAAGAAGACGTTACTAAATCGATTGTTTTTGTTCGCAAGCGTGAACGTTTACGTGAAGTCGTTCAATGGCTAAGAGAAGCGGGGATTGAGCCTTGCTACTTAGAAGGTGAAATGCCACAGGCTAAGCGTAACGAAGCCGTTCGTCGCTTAGTTAGCGGGCAAGTTAAAGTCTTAGTCGCTACCGATGTTGCCTCTCGAGGCTTAGACATTGATAACGTAAGCCATGTGTTTAACTTTGATTTGCCACGCACAGCAGATGTTTACCTACATCGCATTGGCCGTACGGGTCGTGCGGGTCGTAAAGGTACAGCGATTTCATTAGTTGAAGCCCACGACTTCCCGCTATTTGGTAAAATTACACGCTATATCGAAGACCCAATCAAAATCCGTGTGGTTGATTCTTTACGTCCAACAACAAAAGCGCCTTCCGATGCGATGCTAAACAAGCCAAAGCCATCGAAGAAAGTCTTAGCTAAACGTAAAGAAAAGAAAAAAGAAGAACAAGCTAAAAAGAAAGAAAAAGTACGCCATCGTGATAAAAAAAATATAGGGAAACGCCGTACTCCAGTTAATGCTGTTGAATCTACAACTAGCGATAAAACAAAATAATAAAGTAAACGGGTTTCGACCCGTTTTTCTCATTTAGCTCATCAGACTAAAAATACTTTCACGCTTTTGTTTCCCTTCTAAGGTTAATACTTCTGGTTTAAGGACATGGTTACTGAGAATATCTTTACAGTTTAACCCCCTATTATTCTTAATTCGCCAATCAGCACCATTTAGCAGTAATAGTTCAGCCACATCTAATGCATGACTATTTAAAGCATCATGTAACGGTGTATTACCCAAGCTATCTGTAATATTTACAGCAAGGCCATTATTCAATAAAAGTTGAGACTGCATAAATCGACCACTTTGAGCAGCTAAATGCAGAATACTTTTTTGTTCTTTGGATTGTATATTTTTAATTGTTCGCCCATAGCTGGACTCAATTAAAATTTGCATAAATTGCCCATTCATCGCTCGAACAGATTGATGAGCTAAAAAGTCAATATCACAAGATTTATCATGCAATGCTAAAAGTGTTGAAAATTCAGCAATATTTCCTCTTTTAATTACGTTTTTACAACATTCTTGCCAATTTTTGTCCTGCGGTTCTTCATGGGGTGGAAATACTGCTAATGGTATTTCTTGCATCTCATTATATTCACCAGTAATTGCATTCCAGTTATTCCATGGTTTCTGTTTATGCATTACCTGAATGATTTTAACCATTGTATGTGCAATAAAACTTCTTGTTAATAAACGATGCGGCAACCAATTTTTCCAAGAACGATGTTCGCTGTAAGCCATTTTAATACGATTTCCCAGTGCGGTGGGGATAGGTAAAGAATTTTGCAATGCATCAAGCCAGTCATATTCTACTGAGTAAAAACGTATCATGCCTTCCTGCGCCGTTTTTTCAGCAATTTGATAATCAATACCGACTTTATTCAATGTGCTCTCCGCTAAACCTGCTGGGCTAAAAGCAATACAAGGGGATTGGCTCGCCAGTGCCGCTATTGATGACAGGCCCCCGCCTAATGAATGCCCAGTACATATCGTATTTCCATTCACAGAGTTGAATAAAATATTCATTAAAGCAACCGCTTGAAAGTATTGTGGCTCATATAACCCCAAACCTTGTCGAACATTCGCATAAAAATCGGTTAGGTCGTTGCTACCCGCGAAACACAAAATATATAAATCATTAAATCGGCAAATATTCGCTTGAAAGCCAGTCAACTCATCATTCAGTAACTCTGCATTAATTCCTAATGCAGACAGTTCTGTATTAGTTAATCTTTCAATACCTTGGATTTTAGGCTCATTTTTATGGTAAGCACCATGAGAGAGTAGCGCTAAAATATAATCTTTTTGTTGTGAATTTCGACCTAAAAAATCCTCTTTTAATATATTTTTAGGCCACAGGTCTATTTCATAGAGTGGGTTTTCAACTTTCTGATTTTGTAAATAAACATCTAAACCTTCCCAAGCACAAGAAAGTTCATTATCTGAAAGTGATATCTGTCGTGTTGATAAAGGCATGAATCCTCCCTAACAAATACGTTATGTTGGAGGAATATTGAAATATAAATAAGCAAGAGGGGAAACAATCAACTTTATTAGTGACAAATAAAAAGCCATTGATATCAATGGCTTTAGCGTTTGTTAAATTATATTAGAAATACTTTGCTTTAATCTTTATTACAAACTTTCAGTGAAAGTACGAGTAATAACATCGCGTTGTTGTTCAGGCGTTAATGAATTAAAACGTACTGCATATCCCGATACACGAATGGTTAATTGCGGGTATTTTTCTGGATTTTTCACCGCATCTTCTAATGTTTCACGACTTAATACGTTCACATTTAAGTGCTGGCCGCCTTCTACACGAACAGTTGGTTTCATTTCCAGAGGAACTTCACGATACTCAAAAGCCCCTAATTCGTCTTTAGCAACGATCTGGCCTTCGTTATAATCCGTTTTTGCACAAACACAACGCGCTTCATTTTTCTCGTTATCCAGTAACCAGAAAGAATTTAATAATGCAGCATTGTCTGCTTTAGTAATTTGAATACCAGTAATCATGTCGACCTCCACGTTCGAACTTGATTGCATTCGACTATTATCAATCGAAGCTACACAAACCATCAATCTTATAAAAATTGCGTAATTGGATATTTGGTCTAACCAATGTTTATGGTTATTTTATACCAGCTAGCTCCCTCACTTTCTTTGATATTTATCAATTATTTCGTGCAGTAATCAATCAAACCGGCTCAACTTTATGATTTAAATCAAAATTCCCATACAGCACATTACAAATATTTTTCAAAAAATAAAAAATAATTTAAATAAATGCTGAATATCAGAGCTTTATCTCTTACCCTTGAACCAGTAAGCTTAGACATGTAATTGATGCAGTTATACATTGTATCGTCATAAATTCATTGTTATGGAATACCTTATGTCAACATCCATTACGTGGCACGATGTCATTGGCCCCGAAAAATCAAAACCTTACTTCAAAGAAACACTTGCCTATGTTGCTGAGCAACGCAAAAACGGTAAAGTTATTTACCCACCACAAGATGATGTGTTTAACGCTTTTCGTTATACCGAACTTGCAGATATCAAAGTGGTGATCCTCGGGCAAGACCCCTATCACGGTCCAGGTCAAGCTCATGGGCTTTCTTTTTCTGTACTTCCAGGTATCAAGCCGCCACCATCTTTAGTCAACATGTATAAAGAGCTAGAAAAAGATATCGCTGGCTTTGAGCGCCCCAATCATGGCTATTTGCTAAGTTGGGCTCAGCAAGGCGTTCTATTACTTAACACTGTATTGACTGTAGAACAAGGTAATGCTCACTCTCACGCCCATCTGGGTTGGGAAACTTTTACAGATAAAGTGATAGAAGCCATCAATGAGAATACTCAAGGCGTCATTTTCCTTTTATGGGGTTCCCATGCGCAGAAAAAAGGCAAAATAATTGATAGCAAGCGCCATCACGTGCTCAAAGCCCCTCACCCGTCACCACTTTCCGCGCATCGTGGCTTTTTTGGTTGTGGTCATTTTTCACAGGCAAATATTATTTTAGAACGAGAAGGCAAAACACCGATTGATTGGAATCCTGTAATCGCTGAGTAAATGACAGGTTAAGATGGATTAAAAGCACAAAAACAATTGATTGATTTTCAACGGTGACAGAAAAATGGGATGCATTTACATCCCATTTTAATTTATTTATTTTCTCTTACTTTCTTACTTAGAGACTATTACCATCGCCGGTCTTAACAGACGGTTATTCAGCGTATAGCCTTTTTGCATAACATTAATAACGTGACCAGCGTCATGATCAGGTGATTCAACCATCGTCATCGCTTGATGAACTTCAGGGTTAAATGGCACATTCACCTCACCGACCGGCTCGATACCAAATTTAGCGACAGCATCTAAGAATGTTTTTAGTGTCAAATCCAATCCTTCTAGCATCGCTTTAGATTGTTCATCTTCGCGATCTGCCGCATCAATAGCTCGCTCTAAATTGTCAATAACGGGTAATAATTCGTTAGAGAATTTTTCGAGAGCAAATTTATGTGCTTTTTCGATATCTTGTTCCGTACGACGACGAATATTTTCAATTTCTGCATGTGCACGCAACATCGCTTCACGTTCAGTTTTTTGTGAAGCGGCTAATTGTTGTTCAAGCTCAGCAATACGCGCAGCTAACGCTTGTTCATTTGCTTGCATTTCATCTGCTTGCTGAATATCAGTTTCTTGCTCTGCTTGAACTTTTTGTGATTCATTTTGCTCAGAAGCTTGCTCATCATGCATGTTTTGGTCTTTACTACTCATGAATATCTCCGCGTATTTAGCATTAATCCCATATATGAGAGTATTATGGGGATCTAAAACGGGGATTCAAGGGAAGTCATACAATGAGAGGTCAAAAAAGTATGCGAAAGGACAATAAGACATCACAATCACATTTCAAAACAATCGGTATTGTCGGACACCCAAGGCATCCTGAAGCATTGGCAACTCATGAACTCATCTATCATTGGCTAATTTCCAAAAATTACCATGCGATTATTGATAAGCAAGTCGCTAAAGATTTGAAGTTAATCAATGCCAATACAGGAACATTAACCGAAATAGGTCAACAGGCTGACTTAGTCGTCGTCGTTGGAGGCGATGGTAACATGCTAGGTGCAGCGCGAATTTTGTCGCGCTATAACAATAAAGTAATCGGCGTAAATCGCGGTAATTTGGGGTTTTTAACTGACCTCGACCCCGATAATGCTCTCCAACAACTTTCTCGCGTTCTAGATGGAGAGTACCGAGAAGAACAGCGTTTTTTATTGGAAGCCCAAGTCATTAAAGCAAACCAAAAGGCTCGGAAAAGCAGCGCAATCAACGAAATTGTTTTGCATCCAGGGAAAGTTGCTCACATGATTGAGTTTGAAGTTTATATTGATGAGAAATTTGCATTCTCACAACGCTCGGACGGATTAATCATCGCGACCCCTACAGGTTCAACCGCCTACTCACTTTCCGCTGGAGGCCCTATTTTAACCCCTAATTTGGATGCCATAGTCTTAGTGCCAATGTTCCCTCACACCCTGTCCTCAAGACCATTAGTTATCAGTAGTGATAGCAGCATTCGATTAAAATTCTTACGTACTAATATTGAGTATGAAGTCAGCTGCGACAGCCAAATAATGCTACCTATCCTAGACGGTGAAGAGGTGATTATCAAGCGTAGCAACAAAAACCTTAATTTAGTTCACCCCAAAGATTATAATTATTTCAATACGTTAAGCTCTAAACTTGGATGGGCTAAAAAAACCTTTTAAATTTTTCACTCTACCTCTTTACTGTATAAAAAAACAGTTTAAACTGTATGTAAACACAGTTGTGTATTTTTACAGGAGAGTGCAAATGCTTACCCAATTAACCATCAGCAATTTTGCTATCGTTCGTGAGTTAGAAATTGATTTTCGTAGCGGTATGACCACCATTACCGGTGAAACTGGGGCGGGTAAGTCCATTGCAATTGATGCGCTTGGTTTGTGTTTGGGGAACCGTGGTGAAGCCAATATGGTTCGACCAGGAGCACAACGTGCTGACCTTTGTGCACGATTCTCACTTACAGATGCACAAACTGCGGCAAACTGGTTAGCAGAACATCAACTTGATAACCATAATGAGTGCCTATTACGCCGTACAATAGCCTCTGATGGACGCTCCCGCGGCTTTATTAATGGTATTTCTGTACCGCTGTCCCAACTTAGAGAGCTAGGCGCTTTGCTAATTCAAATTCATGGGCAACACGCACATCAATTACTACTTGATAATTCACATCAAAAATCATTACTTGATGCTTATGCAAATCAGCAAGAATTATTGACCCAAATGAAGCAAATATGGCAGACGTGGCATAACTCCTGCCAGCAACTCGCGATATTTCAAAAACAAATACAAGAGCGTGAATCTCGCCAACAACTATTAGATTACCATTTAAAAGAATTGAACGAGTTCCTCCCTATACAAGGTGAATTTGAAGAAATTGACCAAGAGTACAAACAATTAGCTAATCATGGGCAGTTCTTAACGATCGGTCAAACAACAGCACAAATACTGTCAGAAAATGATGATGCTAATGTTATCAGCTTACTGAATATGGCCAAAAATGAGTTAACTGATTTAGTTTCACTCAACCCTAAATTCTCAGGGTTACTGGACATGTTAGAAGAGGCTTCAATCCAAGTCAGTGAAGTCAGTGATGAAATAAAACATTATTGTGATCAATACGAACTTGATCCCAATCGTTTGTTTGAACTTGAACAGCGCATCTCGAAACAAATTAGTTTAGCGCGTAAACATCACATTGCCCCCGAAGCACTGCCAGAGTTATTCCAACAGTTATTAGCTGAAAAAGAACAAATTGCCAACCAAAATGAAGATTGTGATGCCTTAAACGAGCAAGTTGTTTTCAATCACCAAAAAGCATTAGATTGTGCCGAACGTCTGCACCATGTGCGGTGCCATTATGCACAAGAATTAAGTACTTTAATTACCAACAGTATGCATCAGTTATCCATGCCTCATGGATTATTTACTATTGATGTTAAATTTAACCCTGAACAACTACAAATTGATGGTGCCTGCAAAATTGAATTCAATGTTACGACGAACCCAGGCCAACCGCACCAAGCACTTGCTAAAGTTGCTTCAGGGGGAGAGTTATCGCGTATTGCGTTAGCAATTCAAGTCATTACTGCTAAAAAGATGGATACCCCTGCATTAATTTTTGATGAGGTAGATGTTGGTATTAGCGGCCCTACTGCCGCTATTGTTGGTAAATTATTACGAGAACTCGGTGAATCAACCCAAGTTATGTGCGTAACGCACTTACCCCAAGTTGCAGGCTGCGGGCATCATCATTTTTATGTTAGCAAAGAAACAAACGGCGTTGAAACAGAAACTCATATGCAGTTATTAGATAAAAAATCTAGATTACAAGAGCTTGCACGCCTTTTAGCGGGTTCAGCTGTCACCAAAAACACACTTGCAAATGCAAAAGAGCTTCTTGCAGCATAATTTTTGACAACTTTTTTACTCTCTTGTGGTCTTAGAGTCGATAAGGAAGGTTTTAAAATGTATCAATGTCGATTATCATTGATGTTCTGACTCCAAAAGGAATGAGATATCCATGCGTTATAAATTGTTAACTGCTGCTGCACTATCACTCGCATTAATGTCCTCGGGCTGTTCAATGATGGAACGTCTTGTCTATCACCCAGACATTAACCAAGGTAATTACCTCACAGCGAAAGATGTTGCTAAGATCCAAAAAGGAATGACACAGCAACAGGTCGCTTATACTTTGGGCACACCAATGTTATCCGACCCGTTTGGTACTCAGACTTGGTATTATGTGTTCCGCCAAGAACTTGGGCATGACCCAGTTCAACAAGAAACTTTAACTTTGACATTTGATCGTAATGGTATTTTAACTGACATCAAAAATGAGAAGAATCTTTCCGCGCAGGAATCTATGGAAGCAAGTGAAACTAAAGCTTCAGACACTAAAGCCGCTGAATAAAAAACAATGTGATTTCATAGCTGTACACCTATGAAACTAAATTGGCAGGTAAAGCTTGTTTTTGACCCCAGTTATTTCATATATAAATGGCAATAACTGGGGCTAAATAAAACCAAAAGCCTCACAATCACGAGATTGACGACACCGCTTAACTCAAGGACTTTTTTGTTTCCTTTGATTTCTCAGCGCGTTTACGGCGTAATTCTTTAGGATCAGCTATCAAAGGTCGGTAAATTTCAATTCGATCCCCATTTTGTACCAGATCAGTCAACTTAGCTGGGCGACTATAAATACCCACCTTATTTTTCTTTAAATCGATGTCATCTCGAAGAGCTAAAATACCCGATGCAAGTATCGCACCTTCAATTGTAGTCCCCTCTTCAACCTTAACTGATAGCAAAAATTGCTTTTCTGGCAATGCATATGTCACTTCAATATTAAATTCAGACACTGTAAACATCCTTGGCTCTCAAAGTAAAAGCCTGAACCATATTATTAGCTAATTCCTTGAAAATTTTGCCAAATGCTAATTCAATCAACTTATTAGTGAACTCAAAATCAAGATGAAACTCAATTTTACAGGCATCCGCACTCAAAGGAATAAACTTCCATCCGCCCGACAGCTTACTAAATGGCCCTTCAACCAATTGCATATGAATGCACTTATTATCCTCAAGTACATTCTTTGTTATGAAGGTTTTGCTGATCCCTGCTTTCGAAACCTCAACGGAAGCAGTCATCTCTTCAGCACTATGACTAATAATACGGCTACCGACACACCCAGGTAGGAAACTTGGGTATGAAATAACATCATTTACGAGCTTATACATTTGTTCTGCACTAAAAGGGACTAAAGCAGAGCGACTAATCTGTGGCATATCAATTCCTATCCCCAAAAACTGGGCATATAATACCATCATTGACTGGTTAAACAAAAAACAAAACCCATATAGGGCAAGATTTGCACAATCAGAAAAATATCAGCTTAGAAAGATTTCTTTCAACTCAGCTTACAGTATAATGATTGCACTATGACAAAGAAAAAACCATATAAACCCGGTTCAGCAACAATTGCTATGAACAAGCGTGCTCGCCACGAATATTCTATCGAAGAGGAGTTCGAGGCGGGTTTGTCCCTACAAGGTTGGGAAGTTAAATCTCTCCGAGCTGGCAAAGCCAACATCGGTGACAGTTATGTTTTACTACGGGACGGTGAAGCCTATTTGTTTGGTGCTAACTTCACACCACTCACGGTAGCATCATCTCATGTGGTATGTGACCCAACGCGTAGCCGTAAACTCCTTCTTAATCAAAGGGAATTAGATACCCTTTATGGAAAAGTCAACCGTGAAGGGTACACTGTAATTGCACTTTCCCTTTATTGGAAAAATGCGTGGTGTAAAGTTAAAATTGGTGTTGCTAGGGGTAAAAAATCCCATGACAAGCGCTCTGACATTAAAGAACGCGAATGGCAACTCGATAAAGCACGGATAATGAAACATTCTAATCGCTAAGCCCTAGCTTTATAGAATAATTTTCTGTTATACTGTGTTCAACAACTTGGGGCTGATTCTGGATTCGACGGGATTTGCGAAACCCAAGGTGCATGCCGAGGGGCGGTTGGCCTCGTAAAAAGCCGCAAAAAAATAGTCGCAAACGACGAAAACTACGCACTAGCAGCTTAATAACCTGCATAGAGCCCTCTCTCCCTAGCCTCCGTTCTTAGGACGGGGATCAAGAGAGGTCAAACCCAAAAGAACTCGTGTGGATGCCTTGCCTGGGGTTGAAGCATTAAATTTAATCAGGATAGTTTGTTAGTGGCGTGTCTGTCCGCAGCTGGCAAATGAATCTAAAGACTAGACTAAGCATGTAGTACCGAGGATGTAGAAATTTCGGACGCGGGTTCAACTCCCGCCAGCTCCACCAAATATAGTATCATTGATGTTCAGTGATGATTAAAAAAGCCTTCAATTTCATAGTTGAAGGCTTTTTTTATATGTATTAATGGTCAGTTATGCTCAGTGACAAGCAAAATTTTTAGTTATATCATTAGTTATATCCCTTATGTATAACTAAAAGGCGTATAACTATATGGCGCGTACAACAGTTCCACTCAGTGATACCAAGCTTAAATCAGCAAAACCCAAAGATAAAGATTATACGCTGCAAGATGGAAATGGCTTATATCTGCTAATCAAAACAACTGGCTCAAAAATATGGCGCTTTAACTACTACCGCCCTATAACCAAAAAACGAGCACTTATTAGCTTTGGTAGCTACCCTACGGTTAGTCTTTTAGATGCTAGGCTTAAACGTGAAAATGCGCGAGAGCTTCTAGCTAAAAATATAGATCCACAAGAACACAAAAAAGCTGAAGAACAACGCCTGTTTGAAGAAAAAAATAATACCTTTGAAAAAATAGCTCAACAGTGGTTCGAAATCAAAAGTAAATCTAGTTTACAAGAATCAACCTTGAAAGATATTTGGCGTTCTCTTGAGTTACATGTCCTCCCTCATGTTGGTGATATAGCAATAGCTGATTTAAAAGCTCGCCACTTTATTAGCGCATTAGAACCTTTAAAAGCACAAGGCAAACTAGAATCAGTTAAACGAGTAGCGCAACGCATTAATGAAGTGATGTTTTATGCTGTGAATGTGGGCTATCTTGATGCTAATCCTGCTGCAAAAATTACCGCCGCTTTTGAAAACCCAGTTGTAAAAAACTTACCTGCATTAAAACCTGATCAGCTTCCTGAATTGATGGCTGCAATCCAAGGGGTCAACATTGAGCGACAAACTTATTGTTTACTGCAATGGCAATTATTAACTATGACTCGCCCAGCCGAAGCAGCCGAAGCGGCATGGTGTGAGATCGATCTCGATAATAAGCTTTGGACTATCCCACCAGCACGAATGAAGATGAAAAGAGAACATATCATTCCTCTCTCTCCTCAAGCATTGGCAATATTAGAAACTATGAAACCTATAAGCGGTCATAGGGAATACATTTTTCCTAGTATGAAATCACCACACACTAAACCAATGAATAGCCAAACAGTTAATGCGGCTATCAAGCGTGTTGGCTTTGCAGGTCGCCTTGTAGCACATGGATTCCGTTCAATTGCATCAACTGCATTAAATGAGCATGGATTTCAACCTGATGTGATTGAAGCAGCTTTAGCCCATATCGATAGCAATGAGGTACGACGTGCTTATAACCGAGCTATTTATCTTGAACAAAGGCGCGAAATGATGGATTGGTGGGGAGAGTTTGTTAATAACGCGATCAATAAGCATTAGTGTACAATTAAATTTAATTGTCTGTTTTGTGCCAATTGCAGACGTTGAAGTTCGTAATAGCTTAAAGGTTATTCCATCAGTATTTGATGTAGCAAGCGACGAGGATGTTTAACAGAGCTCAGTGAGCGCTGATTGAAGGATACATCAGAGGGTTATCCTGAATTTTTATGGATTTAATCAAGAATGCCTGGTGATAAATGTTCCCGAACAACGATTTGTGCTTAAGCGGATTTATAACGTGCTTCTAACTTATCTAGGAAACCAAACAATATCTGATTCATTTCGCTGTAATCATGCGCCCGAAGTTCTTCAGAAGTGTTAACGAAACGGTATTCTGCTGCACGACTTAAATATTTTTCAGAATGTGCAATCAGCAGTTCAACTACTTCCAGTGTTAGTTCCATATGGCATTGGAAACCAAATATGCGATCTGAATATGCAACGATCTGTCGTGGGCAACCTTCACTATAAGCAATAATTTTTGCATCTTGGGTTAGGCCCGGCATATCGTTATGCCAGTGGCCGACTTCAACAGTGTTCGTAAAGTGAGAGAACATCGCATCCTTTCGGCCATCTTTGGTCAGTGTGATTGGGAATTTACCAATCTCTTTTTCGGGACTGTGTGCGAATGATACGCCCAGCGCTTCGCCTATTAGCTGTGAGCCAAGGCAGATACCGATCACGACCTTATTAGTCTGAATTGCAGAAGCAATCAAAGCCTGTTCACCTTTGGAATCAAAGTGCGGGCATTCTTCTAGAGTAGTGGCTGGATCTTGCGGGCCGCCCATAACTATTAGGAAATCGATGCCTTCGGTATCTCTTGGCAGCAAGTCACCAGCATACATGCGTGAATAAGTCACATGATGTCCTTTATTTTTTGCCCATGTTTCATAAGCTCCTGGGGCTTCGAAACTTTCATGTACGATAAAATGAACTCGCATTAGGTTATTCTCCTATAATATCTATGATAATTTGAATTATGAATCACTCACCTATCTATTAAGGCTATACTGCTGGTAGCTCTAACTTCGATATCATAATTGCAGAGGATGAATCTGAAATGCCAATTAATATAGATAAGGCGCCAAGACATGATGAAGCAACAGGCTGGTCAAGCACAGCGATTAGCTATCAACGTGGAGATACAGACCCTCCTCATCATCATGTTGAAGGACAGTTACTGTTTGCCTCCAGAGGAGTTATGCTGGTTGAAACAGAGAGTAACCGATGGGTTATTCCTCCTCAGCGTGCATTGTGGCTACCACCTCTTCACATACATAGTTACAATCTTCTTTCTCAAACAGAACTACGAGCTGTCTATTTCAGTAGCAGCCTTATCGCTGAATGCACGAACTTTACAAAGAATAACCAGGTGCATGTAATTACTGCTACAGTACTGGTGAAAGAGCTGATAGCCGGACTATTCAGCGAGAATTACCACAGACCGAGCAAGCGGAAAATGGCACTGTTGCTTCTAGAAATTCTCAGCGAAGCTCCACCTTTAACTACGGAGCTTCCAATGCCACATGATGAGAGATTATTTAGAGCGGTTAGAGAATTACTAGTTAATCAACGCTGGGAAGTATCTCTGAGTGATCTGGCATTTATAGCAAACATGTCTGAACGTTCATTCTCCCGATTATTTATTAAGGATACTGGCTTCACTTATAGAACCTGGAAGCAGAGAGCCAGAATTTGTGTGTCATTAGATCTTCTAGCGAACAGTATTCCAATTAAACAAGTTGCTTACCAGCTAGGTTTCTCATGTCCAACCACATTTACTGCTGCTTTTCGCTCTATTTTGGGTTCAACGCCACGTGATTTTACTAACCCAGTTAGCATAAAGAGAGAACTATAAGCACCAATCAAGTATGTATAATCTCTTAGGGAAAGTGATCAAGGAAACTAATCAGCAACGAATGTTAATTCAAACTGAATCTGAATATCCGCTGTTCGCTCAAAGCTGTTCTTTGGCCTGACCTACGATAGCTTAGTGCCAAAAGCAGACTTTAATCCTTACAATTTTACACCATGTAAAAACTGGTTATTTCTTCGTTGCTCTCCCTCGCTGCTAACTGCATTAAAAAATCCTCTGCTAACATCACCAGAAACATCAATAATCTGCTTTAATGCAGAAAGTGTCTTAATTTGCTGGCCAGTTAAGCCTGCCTTATCAAGCACTAATTGCTCGTCATTTACATCTTTTAAATAAGAAAAATACTTCCCCAAAAAACCTGCGATAACATCAGATAATTGAACAGCTTCTGAGTTGTGGGATTTAACGAATTCATAATTCTTTATTAACATACTATTTTCAGGTAACGGATAATCTTTAATTTCATCCTGAATGCTTTTCTCTTCATCAAATATGTGAATGGAATTTTTAAATATATATAAATTTCTTAAATAAAATTCCATAAAGCTACCGATCAGTTTTCGACCACGAAATCCCGATATGAACGGCAGTTCTTCGATTTTCAGAGATTCTTTAACCAAATTTTCGAGTGTGTTTGCTCGAAAATCCGACAGCATACAACTATGCATGCATGTAAAATCAATAAGCCATAGGCAAAACTCATGAACTTTTTCTTCTGGAATATCTGGGTAGTTAAATTTATGTAGAGCATTCAGGAAAACATCAGAATTGCTATTGGCAAGCTCATAAAAATCACTCTTAAGTAACATGTGATTCATGATATAAAAAGGATGATGTAACTCACCAATAATAGAATCAATAATGTCAATAACAGACCAGTATGTGACGTTAAGATTAAAATAATGGATATAGAATTTGTTTTTGATGAGCCAATTTAGAATAATTAAAAGCTTATCAGATTTAAGCATATCTAAAAAACCACCCTTAGCAATATGCTTGAGTTTTAGTTCATGGGCACTTTTTTGAAGATTAAGCATTTGAAATAGACTTGAAAAATCACTACCACTGTTTAATCCTTCATGTAATATTCCTGCAAGGATGAAATTATCAACCTTGTTAACATTAAAGCCAGAATCTTTTAAATATAGCTTTCGGATATTATTCGTTTCATCATAATAAAATGTATAAACTTTATCAGTGTTTTGAAGTCTATTAAGCTGAATGATAACCTCTCTAAGTTCTTTGATATCCATTTTTTCCTTAATTTTTGTAAAAGAAGGTCAGTTTCAGTAATTATCATATAAGCAATCAAGTTAAATAGTCGTTTACGACTCATTTATTTAGCATTCTAAAACCTTCTGCAGAAATTATAAATAGGACTTCTTTGTTTAATTCGGTATTTATTTCTGGAATTATGTTTTGAAGTGACTTTCCCTCCATCATTTTTTTATAAAGCTTCTCATTTATTTGTATCGCATGTGTAACTAAAAGGTTTTCAGTTGCACCAATAACGCCGAAAAAAGGATAACCCCCATCAGATGCAGTTACTTTTACAGCATTTATGCCTTTGCAAGTACTCATGTTTAACAGTAAGGTATTATTACTAAGGGTATTCACTTCTTCAAGATGTTCAGCAAGATCTTTCCATGCCACAATTTCACTTCCAACTTCAATTCCATCTCTGCATCCATGCCCAACGAATTGCAAAAAATATTTCGTTCCTGCTTTTGTCCTGTTCTGCACAACAAAATTAGGACACTTTTCTGAAGGAGTTTTCATACGCTACTGGCGATAAATAATGATTAGCCGTGTGTAATCGCGTTAAATTGTAATAACGAAGATAATCCAGTACGTCTTGTTTCATTTCCGAGCGATTGGCATGCGGTCTTTTAAATAAACAATCATGTTTTAAGCTGCCAAAAAAACGTTCAACAACCGCATTATCCCAGCAGGCACCCACATCGCCTTGACTTGAGCGCATATCATAACTTTTTAGTAACGCTTGATATTGTCCACTCGTATATTGACTCCCGCGATCACTGTGAAACACACAGCCTTTTGAGGGAGAACGTAAGTTATACGCCATCATTAAGGCTTTGCTTATTAATGTGCTATCAATTTTCGATGACATGTGCCAACCCACAATACGCCGAGAATATAAATCCATCACGATAGCCAGATAGAGCCAACCTTCTGGCGTTTTTAAATAGGTGATATCACCTGCCCAGATTTCATTAACCGCAACCGGATTAAAGTTTTGATTCAATAAATTGTCAGCTGTGGCAATCACTTTGCCTTTCGAAGTCCCTCGATACCTTTTTCTTTGCTTAACCACTAACCCTAATTGTTTCATCAACTTTCGGGTTCGATAGTCACTGATGGCGTAACCTTCTTGGCGTAATTGAGCGCCTAACATGCGATAACCCAAGCTCTCTCGGCTTTCTTTGAAGAGGTCGCTCGCTTTTTGATGTAATTCAAGCGTGTCTTCATTAAGTGGCTTAACAGGGGGCTTTTGCCAAGCATAAAACGTTGAGCGACTGAGTCTCATCACTCGACACAAGTGCTTAATAGGATAGTGTGTCTTATGCTCTTGGACAAACCAGCATCTTATAGCAGCTCTTTCGCAAAGAAGGCACTCGCCTTTTTTAGGATTTCTTTCTCCATTTTCAATTGTTTAACTTCTTTGCGCAGCGCCAACAGCTCCTGTCGTTCAAGAGGGGTTAATGCACTGGGCTTATTGCCCGCTTCATGATGTTTTCGCCAAGCATAAAGCAGCTTGGTCGTGACGCCGAGTGCATCAGCTGCTTGTTGAACGGTATAGGCTTGTTCGAGTATTAAGTTAATCGCTTCTTTCTTAAAACGTTCAGTATATTGCTTCGGTGAATTTCGTTTCATATCGACATCTTATTTTAAAGGTGAATATATTCCTTTATCAAAGTGTCCACATTTATTAAAGCACAACAATTTTTGTTCGCAGTATTCACTGTACTGCGAACGCCCTCATGACTAACAGAAAATCAGATAGATTGCCTTTATGATTTTTGTTTGTCATTTAACTGAATACGGCACACTTGAGAACGACTGTAGCCAGTCGCTTCAGCGGTTTCACGAATACTCAGCCCCTTGATTTTTCGATAATAAATCACCTTATCATGACGTTCTTTATCCGCCTGCTTTCCTTTGTATTTACCTAATGATTGCGCACGTTCAATACCTTGTTTTTGGCGTTCCCGACGGCTTATCCAATCTTTGTGGGACATGGCGGCCATTAAATCAATTAACATGGTGTTAATTGCCGAAAGGACGGCTTGAGTGATAGGATCGTTCTGTGTGAGATCTTGATTATTTAGAGCTTGCCAGGATGTCGGGATATCTAAACTCACAATGCGTAATTCATGGTGCTCAATTTGTTTTTTCAGTTTTAACCAATCAGCATTATTTAATCGGGTCAGTCGATCAATTTGTTCAACGAGCAAAATATCACCCTGTTGACTGTCACTGAGTAAACGAGCAAGTTCGGGGTGTTCTAATTGTGTTCCGCTGATGTGTTCGCGATAATAATTCGCAATTCGCCCACCGCGTTCTTCAACAAAGTCATTTAGCATCTTTTTTGCTCTATCTGCATATTGATCTTCAGAAGATGCTCGAAGGTAAGCTCGAATGAACATTTTTTCACCTATCTATCGCATTTAAGTTATCTCATAAAAAGTATCGCATATAGGTTATTGCATTGATAGTGATTTGATGCATTTTAGGTTATCGCTTTGGGGTATACCCTAAAGCTATAGGTAAATTAGCATAAAGTGCAACACAAATATTGACTATCCCCATTATGGGGATATAATGGTGGTAATTTCAAATCTAGGTACAAGTATGAAAGCGTTGTTTGTCGAATTACCCGCTTTTGAGCGATATAGGGAAAGTTATCTAACAGATGATGAGTTTCGCAGCTTTCAAAATATGTTATTAAAAAATCCATTATGTGGTGATGTTATTCAACACACAGGTGGTTTACGGAAAGTTCGATTTTCTGATTCAAAAAGAAATAAAGGAAAACGTGGAGGTACCCGAATAATTTATTATTGGTATTTAGAGAAATCACAATTTTTGTTATTCACTATTTACAGTAAAAACATTGCAGATGATCTAACAAAAAGCCAGCGTGAGCAATTAAGTAAGATGTTAGATATGATTAAAAAAAGGAGTAATGATGATTAAACGTGATATTTTTTCTGAGCTCCAAGAAGGAATGGAAGCTTGGAGTGAGTTTAACAAAGGAAAGAAAACCTTAAAGACTCATCGTATCAACATGAAACCTTTGTCTATGACACCTACCGAAGTAAAAGCGATACGAGAGAAATTAAAATTATCTCAAGCAGTCTTCGCTCAGTATTTACATACAGGGGTTACGACATTGCAGAATTGGGAGCAAGGGCTTGCAAAACCTAATAAACAAGCTGTCTTGCTGCTCAAAATGGTAGAAAAAAGACCTGATACTTTAAATGAATTAGCTGGATTATAATGGTTAAAAGGAAGGACTGTGGCAACGGTTTTTCCTTTTTATCATATTAAGTTTTTTATGTGTTACTAGCCTGACTAAGTCATTTGCCTTATCTTGATGGTTAGGAAAATGGATGAATAGTTTAACGGATCTATAACGTGTGTCACTCAGAACCTCGGCTGACGTTTAGTCTTAAAGACCAAGCTTATTTTTTAACACTTCATACGGTGTTTTACCAGCATGAGCTGAGTGGGGGCGATGACAATTATAAAATGCCTCCCATTC
>NZ_JBKQGZ010000022.1:0-88738 GCF_050487165.1 Providencia sp. Me31A | reverse complement strand
AATTTGTCTGGCGGCAATAGCGCGGTGGTCCCACCTGACCCCATGCCGAACTCAGCAGTGAAACGCCGTAGCGCCGATGGTAGTGTGGGGTCTCCCCATGTGAGAGTAGGGAACTGCCAGACATTAAATTAGTGAAGAAGCCACCCATTGGGTGGCTTTTTTGCGTTTGGGGAAATGATAGTTATTGTTTCTTTTTTCTTCTTTTTATCACTTCTTATCCTATCCAAGATACCCACTTTAGGCTTAAATGGATTTATTAGACAGGTATGATGATTTGGAAGCTTGTCTATCACCGCTATGAATAGGTTTACTGGAACTAAAGTAGTGAGTAACAGCTCACTTGTTACTTGGTTGTTAGTCGGAACTTTGAGTGGGATCAGATAGATTTTGTGGGATAGATGCTTATTCATCATCGAAATGGATAGGATCGCATGAACCAAAATAGTAAGTAACAGCTCACAGATTGTTGAAGGCATCGTCGTGGGGCTTAAGGAAATTAGGCTGGTATGATGATTTGGAAGCTTGTCTATCACCGCTATGAATAGGTTTACTGGAACTAACGTAGTGAGTAATAGCTTACTTAGATTAGAAAAATGGATCGGTGAAGGTAAGTTTATTAAATAGGTATAAATGAATATATTCACATACTCTACCGATAGATAAATTATAATTAATTAAATTTACTAATAAATCTTCGGGAAAAGTTCATGGATTAAGCCTACTTTACTCATTTTGATTTTTTCTTTTTTATGGTTTTTATGGTTTTAATTTCACCTTATAAAAAATATGATTTTATGTTTATAAAGTCAACTATATCAATATATAAGCTATGAGTTGCTATTTTTTATGGCATAAAAATAGTCCATCATTACTTTGAGAACCTGACTAAAATTTAAACCAATGTTTATTTTTATATATAAAAATTGTTAAATTGATGTTTCAATTTGTGGTGTGTATAATAAATAAACCAGTTTTAGAGATTATGCCAGATATGAATTTTTTTTATAAATAGGATTTTTAATGAAAAAGTGCGGTTCAAGGTGTTGTTTATAAAATAAGCCATGACTATTAACTGACTGTATTTCATGTAAATATTATTTATGTACCAAAGGTGGATCACATGAAAAAGGTAAAAAGCGCTAATCATAAGATTTTTGATCAAATTCTTTCTATAAATAAGCAGAAAGAAAACGAATTTAACAATGCACAAGATGGTGCAATTATTCTTTCTATACTTGTGATGTTCTTTGTTCCATTTTTACTATTAAATGCCGCAAGAAATTTTTTGGGAATAGACTACAGCTTTGTTTCAGTGGTTGCTATGTTGGCCGTCAGTGCCATCATCACATACACCTTATATAAGACTTTAAAAATTGGTTCTGAATTTGCGGAGAAACATATCGTATTAGATCAATTGTTGATGCGTTATACGCCAAAAAATAAAACAGAATTTAAGAATCTTCAAAAAGAGAGAAAGGCAAACCCATCAAGTAATTATTCACTAGTAAAAACTTGGGCTGACAAAGAAAGGC
This sequence comes from Providencia sp. Me31A, assembly GCF_050487165.1. NCBI lineage: Bacteria > Pseudomonadati > Pseudomonadota > Gammaproteobacteria > Enterobacterales > Morganellaceae > Providencia > Providencia sp. Me31A. Next base: position 87,206 of record NZ_JBKQGZ010000022.1, on the reverse strand, counting down.
TGTACTATGTAAATTAGCGTACGCTAATAATCTAATAAACCTCTGCATATCCCTCGGCTATTTTTAGTTGAGGGATTTTTATCTGTGTATTCCTACTTGGTACTATTTTTGAATATAAAATAAAGAGAAATGTACTCAATATTATCTTATATCTTGAAGAAACATGCTCTTTCTTTATACGTATGAAACCTTTTGCAAATATTTTTAAACTAAATATTTTTATTCTCAAGTTTTTTAACATCATTAGCGATTAGCGTCGACACCACCATACCTTGATTTCTAATTATCAACATGACCTCGGTAAATTTTAGGTGATGTGCACAATAAAAAACGACCTAGCTGGCCGTTTTTTATTCCATATTATTAGAGATAGACGTTAATGTGATTTTCCTTGCTCAATACCAAGTCCAATCTGTGAACGAATAAACTGTTCTTTAAAGCGCTCTCTTTCTATTTTTCCTTGTTCTGAATTATCTGTAACAGAGAATAACCATGCAGCAATAAAAGCAACTGCCATAGAGAATATTGCTGGATACTCATAAGGATAGATTGGTTTTTCATGATGAAGAATACTGACCCAGATGGTTGGCCCTAAAATCATCAAGACAACAGCGGTAATTAAACCAAACCAACCGCCAGCCAGTGCTCCACGAGTGGTAAGTTTACGCCAGTACATTGAGAGCAAAATGATTGGGAAATTACAGCTTGCTGCAATTGAGAAAGCTAAACCAACCATGAAAGCAATATTTTGTTTTTCAAACAAAATACCTAATCCAATAGCGACGAAGCCTAAAATAACAACGGTAATTTTAGATACACGTAATTCATCTTTTTCATTTGCTTTACCGTTTTTCATTGCCATCGCATATAGGTCATGTGAAACCGCAGAAGCCCCTGCTAAGGTTAAGCCTGCAACAACCGCAAGGATAGTGGCGAATGCAACAGCAGAAATGAAGCCTAAGAAGAAATTACCGCCAACAGCATCAGCAAGGTGCACCGCAGCCATATTAGTTCCACCAATTAATGCACCAGCAGCATCTTTAAATGCAGGGTTAGAGCTAACAAGGACAATCGCACCGAAACCAATAATAAAGGTTAATATGTAAAAGTAACCAATAAAACCAGTTGCATAGAACACACTTTTACGAGCTTCTTTTGCATCACTAACGGTGAAGAATCGCATAATAATGTGAGGAAGACCTGCGGTACCAAACATCAATGCAAGTCCAAGGGATAAGGCGGATATTGGGTCAGAAACCAGCCCTCCTGGGCTCATAATGGCAATACCATTTTTATGAATAGCAACCGCTTCTTTAAACAGGGTATTAAAGTTAAAGCCTACGTGTTTCATAACCATAACAGCCATGAATGTTGCACCCGCGAGCAATAAGATGGCTTTAATTATTTGTACCCAAGTTGTGGCTAACATGCCACCAAATAGGACATATAGCACCATCAGGATACCCACAATGACAACAGCAACATGGTAGTTCAGACCAAATAATAATTCGATCAGTTTACCTGCCCCCACCATTTGAGCGATAAGGTACAAGGCAACAACAACCAAGGAACCCACAGCGGATAGAATGCGGATAGGTCTTTGTTTTAATCGATAGGATGCAACGTCAGCAAAAGTATAACGACCTAAATTACGTAAGCGCTCGGCAATTAAGAATAGAATGATCGGCCAGCCAATTAAGAAGCCAATAGAGTAAATTAAACCATCATAGCCTGAGGTATAGACTAGTGCGGATATCCCTAAGAAGGAGGCTGCGGACATAAAGTCACCCGCGATAGCCATGCCGTTTTGAAAACCTGTAATTTTCCCGCCAGCTGTATAGTAATCAGAGCGAGAGCGCGTTCTTTTTGACGCCCAGTAGGTAATATATAAGGTAAAGCCGACAAATAGTAAGAACATCACAATCGCCTGAATATTAACAGGCTGGCGTTCAACATCCCCAGTCAATGCATCGGAAAATGCCATTGATGAGGTAAAAAAAAGAATGAGTGAGAGCAATATTTTCATTTTTCTACCTCTTTTAGGATTTCTGCCGTTAAACGGTCGTATTCACCGTTGGCACGAATAACGTAAAGCCCTGTGAGTACAAATGAAATGACGATCAGCCCTACACCAACAGGAATTCCCCTTGTAATGTATGAACCTTCAGATATTGGTGTTCCTAACCAGTTTGGGTCAAAAGCGATAAGAAAAATAAAACCAACATACAGCACGAGCGTTACTATTGATAACAACCATGAAAAGCGACTACGTTTTCTAACGAGTTCTTTAAAGCGAGGGTTATCCTCTACCTTTTCGTAAGCAGTAGCATTCATCAGAGTTCTCCTCTGTTATTGTATTATTGGTACTCTATTCTCTTTAAAATGACAGAAAATTGGCCGCATATAGCTACCCAGATATTTTTCTAGGGTAATTGCGCATCTCATTTCTGGCGCTTTTAATGATTTTGAGTATTTATATAAAGGCCGCCATCAGACGACCTTTCTGAACTATGGCATACTCATAGACTGTTTTTCTTCGAGTAATTTTTCGACAACACCAGGATCGGCCAGAGTGGAGGTATCTCCAAAGTTGCTGGTGTCCCCCGATGCAATTTTACGTAGGATACGACGCATGATTTTACCAGAGCGGGTTTTTGGTAAAGAATCCGTCCAGTGAAGAATATCCGGTGTGGCAATTGGGCCAATTTCTTTACGTACCCAGTTGCGAACTTCAGTATATAGCTCAGGTGAAGGCTCAACCTCTGATATTAGTGTGACATAAGCGTAAATTGCTTGCCCTTTAATATTATGAGGAATGCCAACAACGGCAGCTTCAGCGACTTTTGGATGTGCAACAAGCGCGGACTCTATTTCTGCCGTACCTAAACGATGGCCTGAAATATTAAGTACATCATCCACACGACCTGTGATCCAATAGTAACCGTCTTCATCACGACGAGCACCGTCACCACTAAAGTACATGCCTTTAAACGTGGAGAAATAGGTTTGCTCGAATCGTTCGTGATCACCGAATAAGGTACGTGCTTGACCCGGCCACGAATCGACAATTACTAAGTTGCCTTCAGTTGCGCCTTCAATAGGTTCGCCTAGATTGTCCACTAAGGCGGGACGAACTCCGAAGAAAGGCAATGTTGCTGAACCTGGTTTCAGCATAGTTGCTCCTGGAAGCGGCGTGATCATGAACCCCCCAGTTTCGGTTTGCCACCATGTATCAACCACAGGACAGCGGCTATTACCGATTTTTTTGTAGAACCATTCCCACGCTTCAGGGTTTATTGGTTCACCCACCGAGCCTAAGATACGTAATGAGCTGCGGTCAGTACCTTCAATTGCTTTATCACCTTCTGCCATCAGGGCACGTATCGCAGTGGGGGCGGTATAAAGAATATTAACTTGGTGTTTATCAACCACCTGACTCATTCGATTAACAGATGGATAGTTAGGAACTCCCTCGAACATTAGGGTTTTTGCGCCGTTGGATAATGGGCCATACAGCAAGTAGCTATGTCCTGTTACCCAGCCCACATCTGCGGTACACCAATAAACTTCTTCTGGATGATAATCAAAGGTGTATTTGAAGGTGAGCGTCGCATAAACTAAATACCCACCAGTAGTATGCAGAACACCTTTCGGTTTACCTGTAGAGCCGGAAGTATAAAGAATGAACAGTGGGTCTTCAGCGTTCATTTCTTCAGGTGGACAGTCGGTGCTTACGCCTTTAGTCACATCATGCCACCATAAGTCGCGGCCTTCGACCCAACTTGGAGCATTACCTGTACGTTGGTAAACAATGACATTTGATACGGTGGTGACCTGTGGGTTGGTTAATGCATCATCCACATTTTTCTTTAATGGAATGGTTCGACCGGCACGTAAGCCTTCATCAGCGGTGATGATAAGTTTAGCTTTGCAGTCAATAACGCGTCCAGAGACGGCCTCAGGGGAGAAGCCAGCAAAAATGACGGTATGTATCGCACCGATACGCGCACACGCTAGCATGGCGACGGCGGCCTCAACAACCATTGGCATATAAATAGCAACCACATCACCTTTACGGATGCCTTGCTTTTTCAAGACATTAGCAAATTGGCAGACATCTTGGTGCAGTTCACGATACGTTACATTTTTTGATGATGACGGATCATCACCTTCCCAAATAATCGCTGTTTGCTCACCTTTTTCAGTCAGATGGCGATCCAAACAGTTAGCACTTAAGTTTAAGGTACCATCTTCAAACCAACGGATATCGATGTGTCCAGGGTCAAAAGAGGTGTTTTTAACACGGGTGTATGGCTTAATCCAATCAACGATTTTTCCTTTTTCGCCCCAAAATCCTTCAGGGTCTTGAATCGAGCGTTGGTACTCATCGTTATACTGTTGTTCGTTTATCAGGGCATTTTTTGCAATTTCAGCAGGAACTGGATGTTTAGTTATTTGAGTCATATTATTATCTCCTTGCAGATGTTAATACTATGTCAAAAAAAAGTTAACTAAAGCACAAGATATAAATTTGTTTTTCTTTTGCGTGGAAGATCACGTATTAATTGCAATGATATTTGCAGGATTATCATTTGATGCTAAATCCTAATTTAAGATATATAACTAAGAATATTAATAATGTTAGCATTAAAGAAAAATAAAAGGTTGTGATATTGGTATTAGTTACTGAATAAATGAGATCTTATAGCTGATGAAGAAGTCCACATTTTAAGTGTGGGTTTGATAATGATTTTCATTAACAGTAAAATAACTATAATAGACAGTAATTCACAAGGTACGAAGTTAAGCAAGTGCATACCCTATGAGCCTTGTGGTGAAAATGAGAAACATAGTGGTATTTACGTCACTGGAGACAATAAAATGAGTTATACATTACCTGCTTTACCTTATGCTTATGATGCGTTGGAACCACATTTTGATAAACAAACTATGGAAATCCATCACACTAAGCACCACCAAACCTATGTGACTAACACCAATACAGCGTTAGAAAAACTGCCAGAATTAGCAGGTTTAGATATTGATGTCCTGATTCAAAAATTAGATGAAATTCCTGCAGATCAGCGCACATTTGTACGCAATAACGCGGGTGGTCACTCAAACCATAGTCTGTTCTGGAAAGGTTTGAAATTAGGTACTGAATTAAAAGGCGAACTGAAAGCTGCCATTGAGCGTGATTTCGGTAGCGTTGATGCATTTAAAGAACAGTTTGAAAAAGCAGCCGCAACTCGTTTTGGTTCGGGTTGGGCTTGGTTAGTTCTTAAAGATGACGGTAAATTAGCTGTCGTTTCAACAGCAAACCAAGATAGTCCTTTAATGGGTGAAGCCATTTCTGGGGTTTCTGGTTACCCAATCATCGGTTTAGATGTGTGGGAACACGCTTACTACTTGAAATTCCAAAACCGTCGTCCTGATTACATTAAAGCGTTCTGGTCGGTTGTTAACTGGGACGAAGCGGCGGCACGTTTTGCAGCAAAAGCTAAATAATTAACTATTTTATTAAATAGCGAGTAGGCGTAACACGATAGGTGTTACGCCTTTTTTATATCCATAATTTGAGGTTTATTCAAAAGTTTTATATTTTTTGTGTTAAACGAAACTCATTATCATTTAATATACAAGGAAGGCAAATATCGATTGAATAAGTTTATTTTATATACTGTGGACTTATTCATAATTCAAGGAATGGGTAAAATGGGTGATATAGCAACACGTTTAGTCATGGGTATCGACCTTGGTACGAGTAACAGTGCGGTCAGCTTATGGCTAGATGGTAAAGCAGTTTTGATTCCTAATCAGTATGGAAAAGTGTTAACACCGTCAGTGGTTGGTTTGGATGATGACGGTAATATTATTGTAGGGCAAGCTGCTCATGACCGTTTGCAAAGTCACCCTGAACTCACTAAAGCGAGTTTTAAGCGCTTTATGGGAACGGATGCCATTATTACGTTAGGTAAATTGGTTTTTCGTGCAGAAGAAGTTTCTGCTCTGTTATTACGACAACTTAAGGATGATGTCGAAGCATGGTTAGGCTATGCCATTAGGGAATCGGTTATCACCGTTCCTGCTTATTTTAATGATGTCCAGCGACGTGCGGTTAAAACGGCAGGTCAACTCGCTGGGTTAACGGTAGTAAGGCTTTTGAATGAACCTACAGCTGCCTCCCTCGCTTTTGGGTTACTCGAAAATAAAGAACATAAATACCTAACATTCGACCTTGGTGGTGGCACGTTTGACGTCTCGATCATCGATATGTTTGAGGGAGTTATCGAGGTTTGTGCCAGTAGTGGTGATGTCCGTTTAGGTGGGGATGATTTTCGTGAGGTGATTTATCAGTGGATGTTAGAGCAATACCCTGAATTGCAAAAAGATCATTTAGTTATTCGTCCTGAATTATTGAAATTAGCGGAACACCTCAAGCTTGAATTAAGTAAAACAACAGAATGCCGTGTTTCTTTGCACTGGAATGACCGAGATTGGCAATGGAATATGACTGAGCAAGAGTTGGCCTCTTGCTGCCAACCTTTATTAGCTCGCCTTCAACAACCTATTTTACAATCATTGCATGATTCTCGTTTTTCACTCAGTGACCTTGATGATATTTTGCTGGTGGGAGGTGCCACGCGGATGCCGCTTGTTAGGCAAACTGTTGCACGATTATTCGGACGTTTCCCTCGTCATGATTTGAACCCTGATGAAGCGGTTGCATTAGGCGCCGGAGTGCAAGCTGGAATGGTAATGGCGGATTGTGCATTGGATGATGTGGTTTTAACGGATGTTATGCCATTTTCATTAGGGGTTGATGCCACGAAACAACATGGTGATCGTTTTGAATTTGGTTATTATCACCCTATTATTGAACGTAATAATTTCTTACCTATCAGTAAAATGCAAGAATTGAGCACCATAACCGATAACCAAGAGCATATTTTGCTCAAAGTGTATCAGGGTGAGGCTCGCTTAGTGAAAGATAATATTTTCCTTGGAGAGCTACAGGTTGATATTCCTCCTCGTCCTGCTGGGGAGGTGATTATTGAGGTTCGATTTACCTATACGGTCGATGGCTTACTTGAAGTTGAATGCCATTATAAAGGAAGCCCGAAAGTTTTCAGGCTCTTGATTGAAAAAGTACCCGGACAAATGAGTGAAGCGCAAATAGCGGCGAGTTTGGCTAAAATTTCCGCATTAAAACAACACCCGAGGGATCTGCCTGAGAATAGAGAAATATTAGCGCGGTGTTCCCAATTATATGAGTTCTTGTTAGGGGACGAAAGATTGTGGGTCGACAGAGTCACAACGGAGTTTGAAAGAGCCTTAAATAGCCAAGATCTTCGTTTAATTGCAGAAATTCGCCAACAAGTTAATCAATTTTTGCAACGATATGAAAGGAATTCATATTAATGGATATATGGCAAATATTAGAAATTTCTGCAACTGATGACGAAAAAGAAATCCGTAGAGCTTATGCAAAGCAACTCAAAAAGTATCGGCCAGATACTCACCCCAAAGAGTACCAGCAGCTAAGGGAAGCGTTTGAAAAAGCAAAAGAAATTGTCTCTAATCAAGAACATTATTATGCTGAGTTCGTCTTTAAAGATGAAAATCATAGTGAAGCGGCACCATTAGATGAGCACACTGGATATCAAGAAGTCTCTTTTTCTCATTGGCTAACAAACCAGTCTATAGCCGAAGAGTCTTTAACAACTACCTCCGTGGTGGAAGCGGTTTATACTCAAGATGAAATTAATACCGTAGCGAGCTTGATCGTAGAAAATGAAAGAAAAGGGAAGACTGCGTTATCCCTTCTTTGGTCGCATGTATTGGAATATGGGAATCTCCAACTGTTTTCTCAGTTTAATAAAGATTTTGCCAAAGCATTATCACAGCAACAGGGGTTAATGGAATCTACCGTAGAGTGTGTCTCTGAATTGTTAGATTGGCGGTTAAATGAATATAACTCGGATAGTCGAATTCCTGTATTTATTCAAGAAGGCCTTCAAAAACAATTACGCAACACAGAGGTTGCTCGTGCATGGCGAGATTGCGAAATTGAAGCATCCCATCCGCACTCTATTTCAGCGTTTACGATGCGCTTTTTAATTAGTGAAAGTACAGATATTAAATGGTGGATGCGGTTAGTACCGGGCTTATTGGATCTGTTGATGAAGCAATATAAGCAGATTACCCATAACTATCCAGAACTTACCGACCGGATTAACCCATCGGTAGCTGCTTTTTTCAGTCAGCCTAGAACATATTTTGAAGTCTACCAATTATTTCTCCTTGTTTTTTGGGGAAGTCAATTTTGTCTTTTGTCACACTCTGAGAATATTGATAATCGCGCTCTTGTTACTGTTGCAGTGATTTTTGTTTTTTATCTGTTTCTGAGCGATGCATTATTATTTTTCTTTGTGAATAAAAATAAAGACACTGCTGGTGCTATATTTTTATTGTTGGACTTCTTATTTTCGATAATGGTGCTAATAGGGATATATGCATTCATTATGTCTGTCATTGTTGACATAGTGAATATTAAAATTAAAGGGGGGGATAATCAGGTGGGAACTATCATGTTCAGTGGTATGTTCTTGTTAATAATTATCTGGCAAATAGCACCAAAGACAAAAGGGATACCAAAATTGAGGTTACCAGGGATAACCGTATCGCGTATTCTTGCGTTTCCTTGGATATTTATAAAATGGTTTAATTCTTGGTGGATTGCTCTTACTTGGGGGCTGTTAATCTATATTATTTTAGAGCTGACATTGTTTGGAGCCTTGCTAAAAATTAGTGAGGTTATTAACCATGGGTTATGGTAACTTGAAAGAGTACCGTTATTTCATCCTACGTTAGTATTAAGGTGTGATCTCGCATGAACGTTTTTCCCGAAGTCTTTATTGGTAAAGTCCAAGCAACCCAATCTTGTGGTTATAGTGCTATCCACAAACTGGCAGTGGATGGCGTTTTGATGCTAGGGCAATTGGGACTCGAGGGGGATGAGCAGGCGGAAAAACGTTTTCATGGCGGGCCAGATAGAGCACTTTGCCATTATCCGCGGGAGCATTATGACTTTTGGACTCATGCCTACCCTGAGCTTGAGGATTTATTTGGCGCGTCTGCATTTGGCGAAAATATATCCACCCAAAGTATGACTGAAGAAAATGTATTTATTGGGGATATTTTTGCATGGGGAGATGCGCGAATTCAGGTCACTCAACCCCGTTCTCCATGTTATAAGCTTAATGGCCTCACGGGTATTGAAAACTTTGCTCAACTGATGCAGGACAATGGCCGTTGTGGCTGGCTATACCGTGTAATAAAAACAGGAAATGTCAGCGAAAATGCGCCATTAACACGATTAAGTCGTAATAGTGATGTTTCGGTGCAAGAAGCGATTATGATCGCTTTTCATGCACCGTATGATGAGCAGCTATATCAGCGACTACTCAGTGCGGCAGGGTTATCCGCGAGTTGGAGCCTGACTATGCAAAATCGTTTAGATAACCACCGTATTGAAGAGTTTAGCCACCGTTTATTTGGTAAACGCGGTTAGTTTGTTGCTTAGCAAAACCGGAAATGGCAGATATACAATTAGGCATTTCTAGTGTTAATTATGATTTAATTTATTGTTTTTAATGTTATTTTCATTCTTGGCTAGTTTTAGAGTCTCCTTGTTGAATAAATCGCTCGTACCACGGAACACTATCAAATAATTCTTGATGGGTTCCTTGAGCGATTATCTTTCCCTGTTCCATATAAACTATTTGATCTGCTTGGCGAGCGAGACTCGGCTGGTGGGTGACCACAATGCGAGTTTGTTGCTTAGCCAGCTTGAGCAGTTTGATAATGGAAGCAGTATTGTTGTTATCAAGGCTCGCAGTGGGTTCATCCATGAGAATGATGTTAGGACAGCACAGTAGCAGCCTCGCAATACATAACCGTTGTCTTTGTCCTCCAGACAGGAGCATGCCTCCTGCACCGACGTCTTTATCAAGCAAGGTGCTATCGGCGACAAAATTCAGCTGAGTCAATAACGTACTTAATGCTCTCTCATCAATATTTTCTTTTGTTGGTGTTAGGTTTTCCCTTACTGTGCCACGAAACAAACGGCTATCTTGCGGTAGGAATCCCCGTACTTTGCACAGTACCTGCTGCGATAATTCCATCACATTTTTCTGACCATAGCTGACTTGGCCCTGCGTTGGGTCTTGTAAGCGAGCGAGCAAGCCTAATAATGTACTTTTACCCGCCCCTGAAGGACCCACAATGGCTGTTAACTTTTGGTCTTGAAAGGATATGTTTATGTCCTGCAAAACTGCTTTCTTTTCATCATTATAGAATGATAGCTGTTCACAACTGACACTGTGATTAATAGGTGCTGATGTACGATAGGGGAATATAAGCTCTGGTGTTTCAAGGGCATTTTCCACTTGCTGGAGTGATTTTTTAGACTGCCGAATGGTTTGATCTAAATGGGAAAGCATCCAGAGTGGTTCAATCATCCGTGCGAGTAGCACCATACTCGCAAGGCACAGGCTGAGGGTGATTTGTGTGTGACTGACTAAATAAATCCCTAAACCGAATAAAGAAATAAAGGCGGTTTGAACCATGATTGAGAATAATAAATGAAAGGGCAAGCTTTTATACTGTAGCTGTTGTTGGCTTTGATATTGTGAGGCGAGTGCGTATTTAAGCCCTTGTTGCTGTTCATGGCTCATATTCGAGCGGCGTATTAATGGCTGGTGGAGAGCAAATTGGTCAATAGTATTAATGGCCTGTTGTTCTGATTGATGAGCCGCTTGTTCGAAGAAGGCAGTTTTGCTGGCACAAAAACGCAAAGTGAATAATAGCGTTCCAATAATAAGCAGTAAGATAGCACCAAAAATGCTGTTATAGATAAATGCACCTATGATCAGGGTAACAGGGGTCACTAACCCGCTGATAACCGGATGCAGTAAGTGTGCGGGAACTGACATGATTTGTGATGCAGGCCCTGCAATTAAATGATTAGCATTGGGCACCGGCTTCAATGATAGTGGCAAATGACGAATTAATGCCATTGCAAGATAGCGCATGACCAAACCGCCAGCAAAATACCCTTTTTGTGTGGCGACAAAGGTGATAGCCAGTGATATCAGGCTGCAAATCGCCAATAAAATTAAAGGGGCGATGGAGGATGGGAGTGGCCCATTTAAGATGACAAAAAATAGCAATAGTCCGCTAATACCATCAAGTACCGCCCCCAGCACCATCCAAAAAATGGCATCTCGCACAGTATACAGTAAGGTTTTAAGCACGATTTTTCTCCAATGCATGCAAGAGTTGTTGATAAGGCTCCGATAATTCACAAAGCTGTTGATGGGAGCCTTGGGCAATGAGTTCGCCGTTATCAAGCAGTAGGATGCGATCGGCAATGCTTAAACCACTTAAGTCGTGAGTGACCAGTACGCAAGTACGTTGTTCTGCACGTAATAATGACAGTACACACTGTGCATTTTGTGGGTCGAGGGCGGAAGTGGGTTCATCGAAGAGTAATAATGGTGCCGAGGAGAGTAAAGCTCGTACAATAGCTAGACGTTGCGCCTCTCCCCCAGATAACGTTATATCTTGGCCGATGACGCTATCGAGGCCTTTTGGGTGTTGTTTTATTAAGGGGAGTAAATTAACAGCTCCGAGGTAATGGTATATTTTTTCATCGGTTACATCAGGGGCAAATATCTGCAAATTTTCTCTGATTGAACAGGACATGGGGTGAGTATTTTGCATCACAATAGAAACAGTCTGATTTAGGCTTTGCAAAGACAACTCAGGCAGTGGGATATGATTAACGCGGATGTCGCCTTGTGTTGGGTCTAAAAAGCGTGCCATAAGTTGCAAAAGAGTGCTTTTCCCAGCGCCAGAGGCGCCCACGATAGCAACAAACTCATTGTGTTGAATATTGAGGTTGATGTTTGACAGTATCTTATTACCACCAAGTTCGACGCCTACTTGAGAGAAACTCAGTTCACAATGATGCGTATCGAGCTGTTTTTCTCCATAATGCATATCCGGTTGTGCTAGGAGTTGTGTTATACGCTCTGAAGCACCCATAGCAAGGTGTAATGCATCGGCACCATGACCCATTGCGGCCACGGGGGCAGCAATGCTGTGAATGAGTAAAAGAAATAAAATTGTTTGTGCGAGGGATGTTTCGATAGGCAGCAATAATGTGCCGAAAATCACCCATAAAGACAGTAATGTTGAACTGATACTTACTTGAGTCAATGAGCTTAGCGCACCTATTTTACCAATCCATTGATTGAATGCGGTTGTGAATTGGGATAAGGCTTGTGACGTCTTTTTTTGGATCAATTGGTCTGGATATTGTCGCGCTAATACAGGGTTATCGGCTAATTCGCTATATTGTTGATAGAGATAACCTAGGGTTTCATTGCGTGCGCTATATAGGCTTTGGTAGCGGGCGGAACGCATACGTCTAAACAGGTATACGGATATAGCTAAAGGAATTAAGCAAAAAAGAGTTAACAGTATGTTTTGCCAAGCTAAAATAGCCGTCGCTGAGATGGGGACGACAGCCAGCTTGGTGATATCAGCAGGAGCATGAGCAGTTAATTGGTGCAACCAACGGACATCACGGTCAACAAGTTGTTGAAAGCCTTCTTTGCCTTGTTGGGCAAAATGGCTCAAGGGTAATTTTGCTATTTTATCAATTAGTTGTAGTCTAATTTGATAACACAAGTGGTTATCGGTTTGATGGGTCAAATAGAACGCGATTGTTTGGCAAATAAGCCAAGTTGTCCCTCCAATGCAGGCAATGATCAGCCATTCGCTATATTGATGAACGGAAACTGTGGCCAATTGGCTAATGGCTATTAGCGGAATTAAAGAGCACAGGCCAGCAATAGCCTGTAAAATCACGGCGAATAACAGTGTTAAGCGATAGGGACGCAATAATGTCCAAAGTGCGCGGTGCATATGAAACCTCCAAAGCGAATCGAACACTTTAAGTTATTTCGCTTTGTTAGCGTGAATTAGTTGTTTTGCTGACCAGACTATTTGTTTTGTTTGCAGGACAAGATACGGAGGCATTAAGTTTCAGGGTGTTTTTAGTATGATGGCGATATTTAATGCTGTGAGCGTGTAAAAATAGGGCGAGAATGAATTAGAGTAAAAATGGGGGATTTCCCCCATTTTTACTGAGTTAATACCATGATTATGACTGAGGGCGTTTTACAAAACCAATCGCATTGTAGACTTTATCTAAGGTTTCCTGAGCGCGAGCCGCAGCCTTAGTTGCCCCTTCGTCCATGATTTGGTTCAGTAAAACTTCATTATCACGGAACTCATGGTAACGCGTCTGTAGTCCAGTCAGCATGTTCGATACAGCTTCTGCAACAGCACCTTTAAGATGACCGTACATTTGCCCTTCAAACTCAGCTTCGAGCTCCGTAATTTTCTTGCCTGTCACACCAGCCATGATGTCTAGTAAGTTGGAAACACCCGGTTTATTTTCTAAATCATAACAAATGCGAGGTGGTTCTTCGGAGTCAGTCATGGCACGTTTGATTTTTTTCACAACTGATTTCGGGTCTTCCAACAACGCAATGACATTATTGCGGTTGTCATCAGACTTAGACATTTTTTTGGTTGGGTCTTGCAGTGCCATTACGCGAGCGCCGCCACCGGTTGGGATGAACGGATCTGGCACTGTGAAAATATCACCATAAATGGCATTGAAGCGCTGAGCAATATCACGACTTAGTTCAAGGTGTTGTTTTTGGTCGATACCTACTGGGACTTGGTTAGTTTGGTAGAGCAGGATATCGGCCGCCATCAATACAGGGTAATCGAATAGGCCTGCATTGATATTTTCTGCATGGCGCGCTGATTTATCTTTAAACTGAGTCATACGGCTTAGCTCACCAAAATAGGTGTAGCAGTTTAATGCCCAGCTAAGTTGTGCATGTTGTGGCACGTGAGATTGAACGAAAATAGTGCTTTTTTTCGGATCAATGCCGCAGGCTAAATAGAGCGCAAGGGTATCAAGGGTTCTTTTACGTAGTTCGTTAGGATCTTGACGCACCGTAATAGCATGTTGGTCAACGATACAGTAGATACAGTCGTAGTCATCTTGCATCTGTACCCACTGACGTAATGCACCCATATAGTTACCGATGGTTAATTCACCGGAAGGCTGTGCGCCGCTGAATACGATAGGTTTATGGGTTTGCTTTAAATTTTCAGTGGGTGTGCTCATTTAGTTATGTCCTTACTTATTTTATTTCAGATAAACCGATCGCAGGTAACAAGCCAGAAAAGTGTGTTAACACACAGTCGGGTTCGCTTAATACAATAGATTCACCATAGTTATAGCCGTAGGTCAGACCGACGCACGGGCATCCAGCATTTTGCGCTGCAATAATATCATTACGGGAATCACCGACAAAAAGCAATTCTTCTTTACGTACGCCGAATGTTCCCATCGTTAAATATAACGGTGCAGGATGTGGTTTGAGGGCTTTAACGTCATCGCTACCTAGTACTAGAGAAAAATAGTTTTCAATACCTAATTTTTTCAGCAGAGGTGCAATAAATGGGGTTGCTTTATTAGTTACAATGCCCATTGACAGGCCATGTTTTGCGAGTTGTTCTAAGGTTTCTTTTACTTCTGGGAATAACTCGCTGCCGGTTGTGACAGAAACTGCATAGAATTTATCAAAACTGGTTCGTGCGGCTTTTTGCAACTCAGGCGTTATTTGGGCGCCAGCCCAAGAAAGCGCTCGTTCAACAAGAACATCCACGCCATTGCCAACCCAGATAGAGACGCGTTCTTTACCTGCGGGTGAAAAACCGAGTTCTTTTAGCATATTATCGATAGCTTCAGCTAAGCCACCGGCACTGTCAACGAGAGTTCCATCTAAGTCGAAGGCAATCGCTTTGATGTTCTCTAACACACCTTGATGAGTCATTGAGATACCTTTTGTAATTCGTTACGCATTGCATCAATGACGGTTTTATAGTCTGGCTGATCGAAGATTGCGGAACCAGCAACAAAAGTATCGGCACCTGCCGCTGCGATCTCTGCAATATTGTTAACTTTAACCCCGCCATCAACTTCCAAACGAATATCATAGCCACTTTCATCAATCAGTTTACGGACTTGGCGCAATTTATTGAGGGTTTGTGGGATAAAGGATTGACCGCCAAAGCCTGGATTGACGGACATGAGTAGGATCATGTCGACTTTATCCATCACATAATCAAGGTAACTCAGAGGGGTGGCAGGGTTAAAGACTAAACCTGCGGTACAGCCATGTTCACGAATTAATTGTAATGAACGATCAATATGTTCACTGGCTTCAGGGTGAAAACTAATGTGAGTTGCCCCTGCTTTAGCAAAATCAGGAATGATCCTATCAACCGGTTTGACCATTAAATGAACATCGATAGGTGCTGTGATGCCGTAGTCACGTAGTGCTTTACAAATTGGGGCACCAAAGGTTAGGTTTGGCACGTAATGGTTATCCATAACGTCAAAATGCACGATATCAGCACCAGCGGCGAGAACGTTGGCAGTATCTTCGCCTAAACGTGCAAAGTCAGCAGATAAAATAGATGGGGCAATGAGAAAGTTTTTCATAATTGTCTCCGATTATTAATCGTTATCTGAGAGCCATTCAACACTAGGTACAGGCTGTTGTCTTTTTTTTCTTATTGGTTTTTCTAGGAGAAAGGCTATTAGGTTCACCCGTATATAAAGCCAGTAGTTCATTGACTTTACTTCGGTTTAATATATTTCTACTAATGGTTCGACGTACTTTGACAATGTGTAATTGAGCCTGATGATACCACTCTCTGGTCATTGGGGTGTCATGATTTGATATCAATACTGGAATTTGACTTTCAGATGATAACTTTTGCGCCAATGCGGCTAAATTCTGTTGTTCAATAGCATTAAATGAGTTGGTGTGATACGCAGTGAAGTTTGCCGTATCAGACAGAGGTGCATACGGTGGGTCGCAATAGACCACGGAGCCTTCTTTAACATCGAGTAAGGTTTCACCATAGTGCTGGGTCGTAAATGTTGCGTTCTGCGCTTTTTCAGCGAACCACAGTAACTCTTCTTTTGGGAAATACGGTTTTTTATAACGGCCGAAAGGTACGTTGAACTCACCGCGTAAATTGTAGCGGCATAACCCATTATAACAGTGACGATTTAAGTATAAAAAAAGGACACTGCGTTTTTCTGGATCTTTGGATTGGTTAAAGGCTTCACGCATTAAATAATATTGCTCTGAAGTATTATATTCAGGCGTGAAGATTTGCTGGGCTTCTTCAATGAAAGAATCAGCGTGGTTTTTAACTGTATTGTAGAGATTGATGAGGTCACTGTTAATATCAGCCAGTATGTAAGAATCATAGCTGGTATTTAAAAACACAGACCCTGCACCAACAAAAGGCTCAATTAAGCAATTACCTTGTGGAAGATGTTTTTTTATTTCTTCCACAAGTGGGTATTTACCCCCAGCCCATTTTAAAAAAGCGCGTTTTTTTTTCATGCCGTCTTATTATTACAATCGTTTAGAGTAAATATATTTATACTCTGTCAGGACAACATTATGCGCCCGGGGAAAAACGTTGTTATTTTTGATCCTGTTTTACTTGTTTCATATTTCTAACCCACGGCTTTTTCGCCTGAACAGCTGCGGGTAGGGTCGCTATCGCATTTTTTGCATCAGTCACTGAATTATAGTTTCCGTGGATAAGAACATACCAAGTTTGCCCATTACGAACGGTTTTATAGACTTTGTAATTAGCAAGTTTGTTCTCTTTAGCAAAGGCTTCCAATGTGTCTGAGCGGCTCGCACTGCTAAGTTGTAGCGTATAGCTACCTGCTGGTGCTGACATGATATTACTACCATGGTTATTTGCCGTGGCTGTAGACTTGGTTGGTTGTTTAGGGTGTACAGGATTTTTTGGCTCAGCGGTTTTTGCTGGCACTTTTTCTGGTGTTACAGGTTTAACCACAGGTTGTTGCTCAACAGGTTTAACTGCTGGCGGTGTGAGTGGGGTGACATTTTGTGATTGCTCAGTTCTTGGTGTTGGGACTTGCCCTTGATTTAGAGCATCAACAACATCACCAGGAATTTCAATTCGCTCACCAAGGCCATTATGTTGAGTCTGTAATTGACCTTGAGTAGGGGTTGGTGTAATTTGCGAACCGGTTATTTCTTGTGCTTGACCTAATTGAGGCTGGTTTTGTGAATTAGTCAACGAAGATGAGCCAGATAAGTCGATATTTTGTTGATTACTGGTACCCGCTGTTTGCAGTTTTTCATGCTCAGTAGGGGCTTTTAATGCAGAGCTGATGGCAATAATAAGCAACAATAATACCAATACACCAACACCAATCATAATATGTTGGCGTGAAAGCGCTATTCTAGGTTTTGCGGCAGCGGATTGGCGCGACCGCCCTGTTGGTCTGTCTGATGTATCTGGCCTAAGATCATTTTGACCTTGGCTATCTGGTTTAAATTCGTCCATTTTCCTCTCCCGAATAAAATTTGCCTATAGTAGAGATAAAATGTCTCTTATCAGTACAACCTGTTAACGACCAAGCAGGATATTGCTGCTTATTTTTAAAGCATATATGCTTTCTTAATACCATGCTAGCCGTAATGGTATTGGGGCTATGCTTTTTCAGAATTTCGTATATAGGCGTAGGCATACTATATAATTTAGCGACTTTAGCGTGCATCTACCAGTAACATTTTAAAATGCTTGTAAAAAATCGGTTTTTTCTTCATTTCTGATAACTTTTTATGGCGTATAAGATGAAATCGCTTCAATGACCGTTTGCGTGTCAACATCTGAACGCATTTCTGATTTCCCGATAGCGGTAGGCAGGATTAAGTGTAGTTTACCACCCATCACTTTTTTATCACGCATCATGTGAGGCAGATAATCATCAGGTTTCATTTGTGATGGGCCTTTGACAGGAAGTGATGCACGTTCTAACAGAGCAACGATACGTTGAGTTTGTTCTGATGTAAATTGGCCAATTAATTCTGCTGTTTTAGCCGCCATCACCATGCCCGCAGCAACAGCCTCGCCATGTAACCAGACACCATAACCCATATGTGCTTCGATAGCATGCCCAAAGGTGTGACCTAAATTGAGAAGTGCACGTAATCCGCTGGTTTCTTTCTCATCAGCAGCGACAACTTGCGCTTTTAATTCACAGCAACGGCGAATGCAGTAAGCCATAGCCTGATTATCTAGTGCAACTAGAGCGTCAATATTGTTTTCTAACCACGTAAAAAATTCACCATCAAGAATTATTCCGTACTTAATAACTTCAGCTAAACCAGAAGATAACTCACGTTTTGGTAATGTCTTTAGGCAGTCAAGGTCGATAACAACAGAGGCAGGCTGATAAAAAGCCCCTATCATATTTTTCCCTAATGGGTGATTTACTGCGGTTTTTCCACCTACAGAGGAGTCCACTTGAGATAATAAGGTCGTTGGAACTTGGATAAAACGCACGCCACGTTGATAACTTGCTGCTGCAAAACCGGTTAAATCACCGATAACTCCCCCACCAAGAGCGATGAGGGTTGTATCACGGTTATGGTGCTTTTCAAGTAATGCAGTAAAAACATCATTCATGATAAATAATGATTTATATTGCTCGCCATCAGGAAGAATGATGGTATCAACTTTTACACCTGAAGATTCAAGGACATGCTTTATCTTATCGAGATAAATAGGCGCAAGAGTTTCGTTGGTCACTATCATTGTTCTCTGACCTGTAGTTAATGGCCAAAATGCCCCAGTTTGGTTATACAAGCCTGGTGCGATATTGATTGGATAACTACGTTCATCCAGAGTAACAGTGACCTTTTCCATCATGTTTTACCTTGAGTTTATTATTTTTGAAAATAACACCATGATTAATTAGTTTTTTTCTAATAGCTCAATGATTTGGCTAGCGACAACCTTTGCACTTTGCTCGTCTGTATGAATAGTAATATCAGCAATTTCTTCATACATAGGGTTGCGCTCACTCGCTAATTTCTCAAGTACTTCACGTGCAGGTTCATCGACTTGTAACAGAGGTCGTTTTTTGTCACGTTGGGTACGAGATAATTGCTTCTCAATGGTGGTTTCGAGATACACTACGACCCCACGAGCAGATAAGCGATTACGGGTTTCTTTGGATTTAACAGAACCGCCGCCTGTTGCTAGGACAATGCCCTGTTTTTCTGTGAGCTCATTGATGATTTTTTCTTCGCGATCGCGGAAGCCTTCTTCACCTTCAAGGTCGAATACCCAGCCTACATCTGCGCCAGTACGTTTTTCTATCTCGTGATCAGAGTCGAAAAACTCCATATTAAGCTGTTGAGCCAACTGGCGACCAATAGTACTTTTGCCAGCACCCATCGGTCCAACCAGAAAGATATTGCGTTTCTCTGCCATGTTTTTTGGTATTACTACGGTTATTCGTTAATGATCACCCGCCCCGCCAATCGAATTAGCGGCGGGACCTAAACTGAAACCTCATTAGTGATGATGTGAGATCAGATAAGAAAATTATCTCAATACATCTACCTGAATTGCAACTATATAAATGTGGCACTAAGCGAACAAAGTGCCACATTTTAAAATTACAGGTTTCGATATTTGAGCTGCCTATTTCGCCTAATGCATTGTTTAAAATGATATTTAACAGTTTTTATCTACAGATGGTAGCGTAATATTTCTGTTAGTATTAGAGCAAAATTGTTGTCGCTATTTTATAAGCGACTGACAGCTTGTTCTTTAATCTACGGATAGTTAGAACACTCAATGGATAACCTTGTATGCTAAAACGACGCCAGCGTCAAATTTATCCGGTAGGTTTATGGCATAAAAATAATTATTTTCGCTAATCTTTACCTTTTTATTTATTCAACTAATTGAAGTATAGGTATTATTTTATATATGTTAAATATTGATAAGTTTTGGTGTAATAAAAACAATAAGGACCCGCTTATCTATATGTTCCGCAGTATTTGTAAATAGGGCACCTAACAAAGGAATATCAGAGAGAAAGGGTAAACCTGTGGCTGTTTTTTCTTTCTTTTGCTGAAAAATCCCACCAAGTACCAGTGTTTCATTGTGTTTGACGGTCACTGAAGTTGATATTTCTTGTTTATTTATTGCTAAATGATGATTTTGCCCACTTGTTAGTGCGGTGTCTGGAGAGTTGTGACTAATTTTTAGGTTCATTTCAATTTTTTTATTACGAATAATGGTGGGTGTGACATCCATACCAAGTACGGCATCTTTAAATTGTACATGGGTTTTCTTTTCACTGCTTGTCACATAAGGGATTTCAGTTCCCTGTTGAATACTGGCAGGTTGTTGGTGGGATGCCACGAGTCGAGGGCTTGCAATGATAGAGAGTAAATTTTCTTTTTCTAATGCATTTAGTTTTAATTCAAGTAAACCTTCGTTCAGCCTGAGAACATTGAAGGCAAATTGCCCTGGTGCTGAATAATATCGGTTATAACGATTAAGGTGGCTGTGAGTACTGCTTCCGGCAAGCATTCCCCATTCAAGTCCCAATTCTTGTAAGGCTGTGCGACTACTACTAATAATGTGAGCTGTGATCTGAACTTGTTGATTTGGCTTATCTTGTTGTTTTAACCATTCCTCGACTAATGCTATTCGTTCTGGGTTATCTTTAATGATGATGCTATTAGTGGCTATATCATGGTAAACCGTGCTTTCTTTTGATAGCAATAATGTGTCAGGGTGCTTTAATTGACGGTGAACTTCCTGTGCATCAGTTGAAATGAGCTTAAATATTTTTTCAATTAAGGGAGGTGCGGTTGTTGCTGGATTGGTTGTTGCAGCGCTCGTTGCGGGTTGCATTTTTTCTTCTATAGGAGGGGGGGCTTGAAAAGGGTCTCGCATTTCGTGGGCGAATAGGTGAAATGTAGGAAGCCAGAAAATTGTACCAAAAATAAACATCAATGGGTTAATTAGCTTGTTATTCATTATTGTGATCATCCTTGATAATGAGGGGGCGATTGATTGAAGATATAGTGATAGACGCAACTATAATGCCTTGTTTTGATGTTAATTTTATTTCTGAGTAGTGCAATTTATGTGTCTTTGGCGCAGTGAGAAGTTGTTTCATAAAATAATAGATATCGGTGTAATTTCCTTGTATTTCAATAGAGTAAGCATTGTTGTCAATGGGTTGTAGCTGATTAAAAGTAATACTTGAACGGGTTAGTAACGTATGAAGTTGTGAAAATAGTTCGAGTGGTTGTCCCTCAGCTTCCATTGATTGGCTCATTGTTTGAATTTGCTGTTCTAAATGGTGTAGGGAGGGATATTGTTGGATTAGCTTGGTTTCTTTTTCTATGTTTTGAATTAGATTTAAATTTTCTGATGCTAACTCAATGAGTTGTTCTTCATTTTTCTGCCAGTAGAAAAAATAACCGATGCAACAACAAAAGCAGATTAAGGTACAAATGGGGATGGCTTGTTGCCAAAAAGGGCGGTACCAAAAAGCATGTAGAGACTCATTCATCAGGCTCTCCTTGGTATTTTGCCGTTAAATGTAAGAAAGTTAATTTATTTATTCGGCTTAGTTTCTTTACTTTGATGTCTCCTATACCTTGCAGTTTTTCAAATGTGAATTGCAAGGAACTGACATTTTGAAAGTCATAGCTACTAGCTCTAATTTCTATCTTATTATCAATGTATTGGAAGGCTGTTAACCAACTTTTTGATGGTGTAGCAGACGGTAGGTTTTGTAACACCAGTAGCAAAAACTGGTTATTTCTCATCACATTGTCTAAGTGATTTTTTTGAGCTAATAGTTTATCGAGGTGTTTTTTTTGCGTGATTGTTTTTTGTTTTATTTGTTGAATGTTATGGTGTTTTTGTTGGTGGCTATGATTTGTAATTTGTTTTTTTTCAATTTCAATATGTTGAAAAAGGATTAAAAAAAAGCCGGCGATAGAGACAGAACAAAAAGCGGCAATGGAGAAAATAGTCACTGTCTGTTTTTTCTTTATTATTTTTTGCTGCCGCCAAGGGAGAAAATTGACTTGGTATTGGTTTTGAAATTCCATTGATTAAATATCTCCATGGCGTAATGCAAGCCCAGCGGCAATCACAAAATCCCCTAATTGGTGAGGAAGCTTGAGGTTGAGATGTTGAAAAGCTTGATATAATTCCCATTTTTGGGAGGTAGCATGGTCATGTATATTTTGATGATCGGAGATTAGGTAAATCGGTAGCTCAGCGGAAGTTTTGTCTTGACCTAGTATTAGTATTAATTGTGAAAGTGTTTTTATTTCATTATCTTGTAGATGGTTATAGTTGGCTGGTTGGCTAATTGGACCTGACCACAACCATTCTCCATGTCTGTAATGAACTAACCAGCATTCATCGGGTAAGCCTGCATGGCGAGCAGCGTAACGCAATGCAACAGGGGCGACATCAATAGCGATTAAATTAAAACCACTCTCGATGAAGAGGTTTTGCCAGAAGGATATTTCGGACTTACGAGCTCCATTAAAGTAAACTTGTTGGTTTATTATTCTATAATCAATGGTAAGTTCTTGAGCATGTATTGGGAAACGCTTTTCTGCTTGGGATTGTAAATACCAATCCAATTCAGGTTGTTGCAAATTGATTTGCTCAGGTAATGAAAATTGTTGTTTTAGTGTTCGAACAGCAGGTAATGCAATGGACGTGGTGCATTTTTTCGGTAATTTCTGACGCCATTGTACTAAGATATTCAGTATTCTTTTATACTGTTCATGGTCAGATTGATCGGTTATTTCGAAAGGTAATTGTTGTTGCCAGCATTCACATAGCGACCAGTATTTTTTTCGACATTTTGCTGCAACTAGTTGAATTTTATCTCGACAGAGATCGACCCCGATTTTCCATTTTGATGTATACATAGTTAATTTCCTTACCATTAACGAACAAATTACATTTTCTATTGGCTGTATAAGCTTTATACTATGTGTTAGTAATATCTAAACCCTCTTGTTATCCGAGCATGGGAATTTTCCGGTGAAGTTCGTAAAATACTTTTTTATTCTTATTTTCTGTTGCATTTTTTTGGGAACCGCCTCGATTTATGGCATGTATAAATATGTCGAAGGTGAGTTACCTGACGTTGCAACAATGAAAGATATTCGTCTGCAAATTCCAATGCAGGTATACAGTGCTGATAATGAACTGATTGCTCAATATGGCGAAAAACGTCGTATTCCATTACCACTGTCAGAAATCCCTCCCTTGATGGTGAAGGCCTTTATTGCGACGGAAGATAGCCGTTTTTATGATCATCATGGTATTGATCCTATTGGTATTGTTCGTGCAGTTTCTGTCATGGCATCATCAGGCCATGCTTCTCAAGGGGCGAGTACCATTACTCAGCAATTAGCGAGAAACTTTTATCTCAGTCCTGAGAAAACCTTAATGCGTAAAGCTAAAGAAGCGTTTTTAGCTATCCGGATTGAGCAAATTTTCACCAAGGATGAAATCATGGAGTTGTACCTAAATAAAATTTATTTAGGTAACCGTGCTTATGGTGTCGGTGCGGCAGCGTATGTGTATTTTGGTAAAACGGTGGACGAGTTGACGTTGAGTGAAATCGCGATGATTGCGGGTTTACCGAAGGCGCCTTCCACATTTAACCCTCTATATTCTTATGATCGTGCTGTGAATCGTCGTAATGTTGTTCTTACCCGTATGTTAGAAGAAAAATACATTACACAAGACCAGTACGAACAGGCGAGAAATGAAAAAATCGTTGCATCTTACCATGCTCCAAAAATCGATTTTTCTGCGCCCTATCTTGCGGAGATGGCTCGACAAACACTGTATGACAAATACGGTGAAGATGCTTATACCGATGGATATAAAGTCTATACGACGGTGATCCGTAAAGATCAGGAAGCGGCAACAACAGCGGTTCGTAATAATTTAATCGATTATGATACTCGACATGGTTATCGTGGCCCAACGGAAGTCCTGTGGAAGCCGACTGAAGTGGCGTGGACTTCAGAGAAAATCATTGAAAAATTAAAAAAAATGCCAGTTTATGGGCCTTTAATGCCAGCAGTTGTAGTTTCTGCAACGGGGACTGATGCTCAGGTGATGTTGGCAGATGGTTCACAAATCTCAATAACGATGACTGGCGTTCGCTGGGCGCGTAAATTTATATCGGACACTCAGCAAGGTGCATCCCCTAGAGCGGTTAATGCCGTCGTTCAAGCAGGTGAGCAAATTTGGGTGCGTAAAGTTAAAGATAATTGGTGGTTAGGGCAAGTACCGGATGTAAATGCGGCATTTGTTGCATTAAATCCTAATGATGGCGCCATTATTGCGTTGGTTGGTGGGTTCGATTTTAATATGAGCGAATTCAACCGAGTAACCCAATCTTTGCGTCAGGTCGGTTCGAATATTAAGCCTTTTCTTTATACTGCGGCAATGGACAAAGGTTTAACGTTGTCATCGCTGTTAAATGATGTCCCTATTAGTCGTTGGGATGCAGGAGCAGGCTCTGATTGGCGCCCTAAAAATTCCCCAGCACGCTATGATGGCCCTATCCGTTTGCGTCAAGGTTTAGGCCAGTCGAAGAACGTCGTGATGGTTCGTGCGATGAGAGCGATGGGCGTTGATTATGCGGCTGATTACTTAACTCGTTTTGGTTTCCCACCTGAAAATATCAACCGCACAGAGGCATTAGCGTTGGGGGCCCCATCATTTACACCAATGCAGATGGTTCGTGGTTATGCGGTAATGGTAAATGGTGGGTACCTCGTTGACCCATATTATATTTTGAAGATTGAAAATCATAATGATGAAGTCATTTTTGAGGCGAAACCTAAGCTGGCATGCCCTGATTGTACAAATATCCCAGTGATTTACGGCGAAACTGAGCGTACGATTGCGCTGAGAGGAATTGATGATGAATCCGTCGAAGAAGTCACTCAGTCGGCTAATGATGCATCGATACAAGAGCCTACAATGGAGTTAGCGATGACGTCAGATACTGACGCTAATTCTGATGAGCAATATGCGCCTCATGTGATTAGTACGCCGCTTGCGTTTTTAATTAGGGATGCAATGGTGACAAATATTTATGGTGAGCCGGGTTGGTCTGGAACCGGTTGGCGTGCAGCAAGAGACCTAGGTGGCCGACGTGATATTGGTGGTAAAACAGGAACCACCAATAGTTCAAAAGATGCTTGGTTTTCCGGTTATGGTCCTGATGTGGTCGCATCTGCTTGGATAGGCTTTGATGATAATAGGCGAACGTTAGGTCGCGGAGAAGCAGGAGCCAAGAGCGCTCAACCAATGTGGGATGATTTTATGAAATCGATCTTAGATGGTGTGCCTGTAAAAATGATGAAGCCACCGAAGGGGATCATCTCTGTTTCAATCGATAGTCAAACAGGTAAATTAGGTTCTTCTCGTAAAGAGTACTTTATTGAAGGCACTGAGCCGAAGGAACATGCTGTTCAAGAGGTTGGAACTACCATATCAACGGAAGGTGGTGCTAGCCAAGAATTGTTCTAGGGTTATCAAAAATTCAAGCAGTTACGTTACCCCATGGCTCATATGAGCATGGGGTATTTTCTTTGTAGGGCAGTGTAAAAATATAAAAATGTTGCTTATCACTGTGAAGAATGGAGATACCAAAACACGTTATTTATATGGAGTACGTATTTCTAATTACGACTTTTTAGGTAACGTTCTAAGTAGAAAAGTGCGCTAATATTCCTTGCTTCGTTGAAATCTGGGTGTTCCAGCAATTCCATCATTTGTGAGATAGGCCATCTAATCTGTTGTAATGGTTCGGGTTCATCACCTTCAAGCTTCTCACTGTACAGGTCTTGCGCGACAAGAATATTCATTTTACTCGAAAAGTAAGATGGCGACATAGTGAGCTTTGCGAGTTGGGTAATCTGTTTGGCACCATAACCGATTTCCTCTTTGAGCTCACGCTGTGCTGCTTCTAGGGCGATTTCACCAGGGTCGATGGCACCTTTTGGGAAACCTAACTCATAGTTTTCAATTCCAACAGCGTATTCGCGTATTAGGATTAAACTATCGTCCATAATGGGTACAATAAGAACGGCTTCACGTTTTGCTGGGCGCATTCTTTCATAGACTCGTTTTTCACCGTTGCTAAATTCGAGATCAACTGACTGGATGTTGAATAATTTTGATTGAGCAACATCTTGAATATTCAAGATTTTAGGTTTTTTTAGCTCTGTCATAACGGTTTCCGAACAGGATGAGTGAAATCTATTGCTAAAAGCATGTTTCGTTTAATTATGGTGGCGCTTTTACTCGGTATTGCCTGTATTTTGGCATCATCATATAACTATGACCTATATCAAAAAAAAATGATAGATATTATAGAGTAGATAAAATGCTGTTAGTATAATCATCACTCAAATACAGCACAGAAGAGTAAACAAAGAATTTTTTACAACATATTGTAATTTAAAATAAAAACGATAAATAGAATAGGAATTGACTTATTTTGAGAAAGCAGCAGGGTTGCTATGCTTTTCTTATTCATTTTTCACTGGGGATGTAATGTTAAACCATGTCATTATAACGGCTATAATTGTTATTAGTCTAACTATAATGGCTTCCTTCCTATATTTCAGGCGGGGGCGGCATTCTGGTGTCTATCAGATACCTTCTGTAGCATCCCCCTCGTTTAGAAAAATGATTGATTCAGATTACCAAACAATATCTCAGTATTTAAATTATTGCTCTTCTGCATCAATAAATCCCTCTTCGCATCCTTGGCAAATTAAAAAAAACTCGACCATCGCGACAATTTGTCATTCACTGACGCGTTTTAATTTACGCCAAGAGCAAGGGAGTTGCTGGCGTTATTTTATTGATACTATTGAAGTTCAATTACCATCACAACTTGAACCTTTTCTACAACGCCAAAATGTGATGGAAATTGTGGATACAGACCATTTGCCATTGATTATCTCAATAAATAGTCATTCTTTAAGGGATTTTAGCAATGAATGGCAAGCTGATCAGGTATTAGATACTATTTTGCCTGAGGCTGCTATCCAAGAACGTGGGCAACAAAATATTGAGTTTTTAAGCGTACGCAAAGAAACCTTAGAAGAACATCGCCTACATAATTCAACAGGCTGGCTCGGTGCCGTTATTGTCTGTCTAAGTTTTTTGTTTGGTTATTTAACACTAATTTCTATTCCTTTACTACAGGAGTGGGGACTAGTCATTACATTGGCCTCTTTTATCGTTGGCTTGATTGTTCTATTTCGCTCAAAAATGTTTCCTCGGAAATACCAGGATATCCAGTGTATCTATGGGCAGCCGAAGCGCTGGGAACTGTATGGTGAGCTGGATAAAAAACACTCAACCAATGTCTCGGTTGGCGGTGTTGATCTACATTATCCTGCGCATTGGGAAAATTATTTAAAATATGAGTCAAACCAACCAGTTAACATTGATTTTTATGCATCGGGTGAGGTTGTAAGACATGGTAAATACCTTTCCTTGGATGAAGAAGAACGTTATTACCCCTATCGACGCTTCAACAAAAATATTTTAATGTTAATTGGCGCTTTATTTGTCGTTGCGTTAGTTTTTTCATACCAATCAATGAGTTTACCTATAAAGCTAGGGTTTGCATGGATTGGCGGTACAGAGAAAATTATGACCGATAATCCAAGTGATTTGGCGTCTCATCAGCTGAAGGTTGGTTATAAGTTGGTTGTCCAAGGGAAGGGGATGTGTTACCGACCGCCTAATCTGAATAAGGAAAACCAAGCGCAGTTTGTGCCGTTTGATT
The DNA here is from genome assembly GCF_050487165.1 of Providencia sp. Me31A. NCBI lineage: Bacteria > Pseudomonadati > Pseudomonadota > Gammaproteobacteria > Enterobacterales > Morganellaceae > Providencia > Providencia sp. Me31A. The sequence continues at coordinate 59,302 of NZ_JBKQGZ010000022.1, read as the reverse complement.
GTTCTGGTATTTATTGGAACAATATCAGTCTATTAACCGAGCCTCAGTCTGAGGTTGTTGAACAGTCAATTTCGTTACTTAATACGGTTAAACGCCAACTGCATCCAGATAAAAATACAGTGGGTGTAAATCCTAGGTTGCAGCGCGATATCATGAAGTCAGGGATGAATATTATCTTTGATTTTTCTTCTATTATTATGGAAACCGAGCAACTGTGTCGCACTTCGGATAACTGCATAAAACTAAAAAGTGCGCTAACAAATCTAGGCAGTACAGAAGATTGGCCTACGTTAGTCAGTAAAGCCTCTGCAGGGAAATTAAGCGGGGCTCATGTTTTATTGCGTGCAGGGAGTGCTGAGGCCTTGGAAAACATCGTTGAAGACACCACATATAATTTTATCAAGACAGAAATTGAGAAAGAAGTACGTAAAATTAATAGCCCACCACCGGGAGGGGTTTTATTAATTAGTGATGAAAATAAACCATTAGTGGATTGGAACTCAGGTTCTTCTTTTAATGAACTATCGCAATTACAGCGCTGGTTCGAGCTTCAGCGGTTATCAAGCCTTGTGATTAATATGCCATTTAATATTGAAGGCATCATCACCAGCGTATCTGTTGATGCAAATGGTACGCTGCATATTGTGCTACATGAAGAGCCTGATGCAACGATTGTATCCCGGTATGTAAGTAGTTCACTTTTTGTTCTATTTTTGATGGCTTGTGTGCTGTTAAATGGTTCACTGATTGTGCTGCGTGTTTTGAATAATAAAAAGCGCCTACGTAATATTACTGAATATTATGATAAATGCTTTGAGGTAAACCCTCCTTCCTCTCGTCGATAGCATTATCCTGAAAGTAGTGGGAGCCTCATTTTAGTTTGATTCAGACTTACTGTGAGGAGACACTATGAGTCAATCTACCGTAGAATCTGTTCGCCTCGATAAGTGGCTATGGGCTGCGCGATTTTATAAAACGCGCTCTATTGCTCGTGAGATGATTGATGGTGGTAAAGTTCATTACAATGGGCAAAGAACAAAGCCCGGAAAAATTGTTGAGTTGCAGGCAACGGTAAAGCTTCGTCAAGGCAGTGATGAACGAACGGTTGAAATTATTCAAATCACTAGTCAACGTAGGGGCGCACCAGAAGCCCAGTTATTGTACCGTGAGACGACAGAAAGTATCAGCCAGCGGGAGAAATTGGCGCAAGCGCGTAAGATGAACGCATTAACAATGCCACATCCAGAGAGGCGCCCAGATAAAAAAGAACGGCGAACTCTGTTAAAGTTTAAACAAGCAAATTCTCATCAGTCGTCTGAATGACGGCTTGAGCAACAGCCGAGTATAGAGAGACATTATGGCCAAACAAGACTTACTCCACCGTTTTTTATTTGAACAGCATTCTGTTCGTGGAGAAATGATTAGCGTTGATGAAACCTTTGAACATATTTTAGAAAATCATGATTATCCCGTAGCAGTAAAAGGACTGTTGGGAGAATTATTAGTTGCAACAAGTTTACTAACCGCAACATTAAAGTTTGATGGTGATATCACAGTCCAAATTCAAGGTGATGGCCCCGTTAAGATGGCGGTGATCAATGGTAATAACTTACAGCAAATGCGCGGTGTAGCTCGTGTTGATGGCCCAGTTGTTACGGGGAGTACATTGAAGCAGATGATTGGTAATGGCTTTATCGTGATTACTATTACGCCAAACCAAGGTGAACGTTATCAGGGGATAGTGGCGATTGAAGGGGATTCTATCGAAGAAAGTATCGATGCTTACTTCCGCCAATCTGAGCAATTACCGACACGTTTATTCATTCGTGTTGGTGAAGTCGATGGAAAAGCAACAGCGGGTGGCATGTTGTTGCAAGTTCTGCCTGCGGCGGATGAAACAAGCCATGATATTTTCGATCACTTGGTGCAACTGACGGCGACGATCAAAGGCCAGGAGTTGAGTAAATTAGATGTGAAAGAAGTTTTGCATCGTCTATATCATGAAGAAGATGTCACGTTATATGACCCACAATCTGTTGAGTTTCGTTGCACTTGCTCAAGGGAACGTTGTGAAAGTACTCTTGCAACTTTACCTCATGAAGATGTTATCGATATTTTGCATAAAGATGGGAAAATTGATATGGAATGTGAATATTGTGGCTCACATTATGTATTTATTGAATCCGATCTTGAAGGGTTAAATAATGAGCGTAATCAGCAACTTCACTGATACGATTTAGCAACCTAATTATGTGACGAGGGTGCAATTCTGCACCTTTTTTTTATAATTTTAAAGCATTATTACGTGCTCTAAGTCTCATTATGAATTAAAAAAAATTATACATTTTCAATTCTTTGATAGCAATCGCTGTTAATTAGTCGTAAAGAATTATGATCATCCGCAGATTAATTATGTTTACCAGGAGCAATATAATGAGCGCTAAAAGCATTACCATAAAGGAACTTGAAAAGTACGGTATTCATGATGTAGCTGAAGTGGTTTATAACCCAAGTTACGAGCTGTTATTCACGGAAGAAACAAAGCCAGAACTTGAGGGTTATGAACGAGGTACGGTGACCACATTAGGTGCTGTTGCGGTTGATACAGGTATTTTTACTGGTCGTTCGCCAAAAGATAAATATATCGTTCGTGATGATGTCACTCGCGATACCGTTTGGTGGGCTGACCAAGGTAAAGGTAAAAATGACAATAAACCGATGTCACAAGAAGTTTGGGCTGACCTCAAACATTTAGTGACAGAGCAATTGTCAGGTAAACGTTTGTTTATCATTGATGCATTCTGTGGTGCTAACGCAGATACACGTTTGAAAGTGCGTTTTATCACCGAAGTTGCATGGCAAGCTCATTTCGTGAAAAACATGTTCATTCGTCCATCTGATGAAGAGTTGGTGGGTTTTGAACCCGATTTCATTGTGATGAACGGCGCAAAATGCACTAACCCGAATTGGAAAGCACAAGGCTTGAATTCAGAAAACTTTGTGGCGTTTAACCTGACAGAACGTATGCAGCTGATCGGTGGTTCTTGGTACGGCGGTGAAATGAAAAAAGGGATGTTCTCAATGATGAACTACCTTCTGCCGCTGAAAGGTATCGCATCAATGCACTGCTCAGCTAACGTGGGCGAAAAAGGGGATGTGGCCATTTTCTTTGGATTATCGGGTACGGGTAAAACAACGCTGTCGACAGATCCAAAACGTAAGTTAATTGGTGATGATGAGCACGGTTGGGATGATGACGGTGTGTTCAACTTTGAAGGTGGTTGCTATGCGAAAACAATCAACCTATCTAAAGAAGCTGAGCCAGACATCTATGGTGCCATCAAACGTGATGCATTACTTGAAAACGTGATGGTATTGGCAGATGGTTCTGTTGATTTCAATGATGGCTCGAAAACGGAAAATACCCGTGTTTCTTACCCAATCTATCACATTGAAAATATCGTAAAACCAGTGTCTAAAGCAGGCCATGCAACAAAAGTTATTTTCTTAACTGCGGATGCATTTGGTGTGTTACCACCCGTTTCTCGTTTAACGCCTGAGCAGACGCAATATCACTTCCTGTCAGGCTTTACTGCGAAACTCGCTGGTACAGAGCGTGGTGTTACTGAACCGACACCAACCTTCTCTGCCTGCTTTGGCGCCGCATTCTTATCACTGCATCCAACACAATATGCAGAAGTATTAGTTAAACGTATGGAAGCAGTAGGTGCGAAAGCCTATTTAGTGAACACTGGCTGGAACGGTACTGGTAAACGTATTTCTATTAAAGATACTCGTGCTATCATCGATGCAATCTTAAGTGGTGATATCGAGAAAGCTGATATGATCAAGCTGCCTGTATTTGATCTAGAAGTCCCAACAGCACTACCCGGTGTGGATACAAATATTCTTGATCCACGTAATACTTATGCAGATAAAGCACAATGGGATGAAAAAGCGAAAGATTTAGCGGATCGTTTCGTGAAAAACTTTGATAAATACACTGACACCCCAGCGGGTGAGGCTTTAGTTAAAGCAGGTCCAAAACTGTAATTATCTCCGCGAGTAACGCATAGAAAAGGCTCTATTTAGTAGAGCCTTTATTGTGAAAAAAGGGTTATTCTGTCGCTGGTAAATCGAACAGCAGGATTTCGCTGCTTTCATCAGCCTTAATGTTGAGGCTGTTTTCTCGCCAAATAGCGAGACCATCGCTGGAAGTGGCTTTATGTCCATTCACTTCAATAGAGCCTTTGACAACTTGGACCCACACGACTCGTTTTTCTGCGATGGTATGTGTCTGTGCTTGATTTGTAGGTAGTGCCCAGCGCCAGAGCTCCATATCTTGATAAACCTTTAATGAGCCATTTCGTGCGTCTGGTGATAAAACTAATTGCTTGGCATCTGTTGAATCAAAACGTTTTTGCTCATAACGAGGTTTAATCCCTGTTTTTTCAGGAACGATCCAAATTTGATACAAATGTAATTCTTCTTCATTACTTGGATTGTATTCAGAGTGGCGAATACCTGTCCCTGCACTCATGATTTGGAATTCCCCTGCTGGAATTTGCTCCATGTTGCCCATGCTGTCTTTATGTTCGACTGTACCATTTAGCACATAGGTTAATATTTCCATATCATTATGAGGGTGAGTACCAAATCCTTGTCCAGCAGCAATAAAGTCTTCATTGATCACTCGTAGCGCTGAAAAGCCCATAAATTGCTCATCATAATAGCTAGCGAATGAAAAGGTATGCCAACTGTCGAGCCAGCCATGGTTAGCATGACCACGTTCATTTGCTTTGCGTAAATAGATCATTGTGTTATCTCCTTAAGGGAGTTCAACGTTGGCTAAACTCGCTATAAAATGTATTGCTGATAGTTTAGCCAATTTATGTACTGAGAAAAGTAGCCGCTATTAACCATAGGTTTCAAAAAATTTGAATAAGTTTGATTCGGTTAGTGAGAAACACCAATGAGTAGGGGGAAATACAAAAATAGTTATTGGGATATCTAGTGGATAATTAGATAAAAAATAGCCAGCGCAAGGCTGGCTAAAGTAAACACTGGAAGCAATGTGAGCAATGTCGTACTTCCCAAAAAATGGTGACTAAGTAACCATATCGAGGAAGTGATGATAATGATAATAGTTATCACTATCGTTTGTAAAGCATTATTTTTGACCAAAAGAATATAACTTATAATTAATAACGCAATTATATGATTTATATGAGATTAAAATTTTAACCATTATTTTTCAATGGATTAAATAATTTTAGTGCCTAAAAAAGCCTGCTTTTTATATGGAATATATAAAAATTCGTAGGCTTTTAGTAGATTTATAGTGAGCTCGCTCTCTTAAGGTTAGAAACACGAGTAAGTCATGTATTGCTAAACAATGAGAGGAAAAAGACTTACTAAATTTATTTGGTAAGATCATTAGTCATTCTGTTGCACTAAAATCTGAGGCAGGCTTTCAGCACATGCCGCGGCAGAACTCCACGCCCACTGGAAGTTATAACCCCCAAGCCAACCAGTCACATCCACGACTTCGCCAATAAAATATAACCCACTTATCTTTTGTGATTCCATCGTTTTGGAGGAAATTTCATGGGTATCTACTCCACCCAGTGTCACTTCAGCAGTACGGTATCCCTCTGTTCCATTTGGCTGTACTTGCCATTGATGTAATGTGTCATGTAAGTGTTCAAGTTGTGGATGATTCAATTGTTTAAGGGCACATTCTGGAATTTGGCCTTGTTCTTGGAATACTTCGACGAGTCGCCTAGGTAATAATTTTGCTAGAGTGTTTTTAAGCGATTGATTTGGATGCTGTTGTTTTTCATTGGCTAAGAATTCGGTAATAGATAGGTTAGGAAGTAAGTTAATGCTTACATACTCTCCTGGGTTCCAGTAACTCGAAATTTGCAAAATTGCAGGTCCAGATAGGCCACGATGGGTAAACAGAATATTTTCTTTAAATAGTGTGCCATCCGCCGAGGTGACTGTGGCCGGGACTGAAACTCCAGAAAGCACCTGCAATGATTCCAATAAAGGTTTATGCAAAGTAAAGGGAACTAGTGCTGCACGAGTAGGGATAATGGTATGGCCAAATTGTTCTGCAAGACGATAACCAATAGGAGTGGCACCTAAACCTGGCATAGATAGACCCCCTGTCGCAATTACAAGTGAGTGAGTGCACACTTTGATTCCATTTGCTGTAATTAAAAATCCATCGGCTGTTTTCTCTACTTCGGTCACTTCATTGCGTAGTTTGATGGTGATATTCGGCAAACTACATTCATTTTCCAACATATCGACAATCTCTTGAGCACTATTATCACAAAAAAGCTGCCCTAACGTTTTTTCATGATAAGGGATATTATATTTAGCCACTAAGGCGATAAAATCCCATTGTGTATAGCGAGCAAGTGCTGACTTACAAAAGTGTGGGTTCGTAGAAATGTAATTGCTGTGTTCTGCATACAGATTTGTGAAATTGCATCGTCCACCACCGGACATCAATATTTTTCTGCCTAATTTTTTCCCGTTATCAATCACTAGCGTCTTTAAACCGCGTTTGCCAGCGAGTGAGGCACAAAATAAACCTGCTGCGCCAGCACCTAAAATAATAACATCGAAATTTTTCACAATAAGTATCTCTATATATATTTGATTTTAAGCATAATTACATTGATAACGGGGATATTTTACGTCATCTCATCGAGATTGTAATGTAAAGCTTTGAGGAAGAACTGATGAAAACTATACTAGACGTATTATAATTAGAGAAATTCGACTAAAAAAAAGCAAATAATGATTATTTTCTGGAAATATCGTTAAAAAGTTACAAAAATTCAGAATAAGTTTGATTTATTTAATCTATTGATAAATATGGAGTAATTACTATGAGGTACTTTTTTGATGAGTAGCTAAATCAAAAAAAGGTTAGATTTTGCTTCCACCGCCAGCGTTTGTCACTGATAATGCGCCGCGTTCATGTCCAACATATAATGGCTTAACGTCTATGCTACATCTTTTTACAGGTTTAGAATTTCATACAGGTCTATTACTAGTTCTAGCACTGTTATTTGTGCTGTTCTATGAGGCTATAAATGGCTTCCATGACACCGCTAACGCGGTAGCAACGGTTATTTATACCAGAGCAATGCGAGCTCAGTTTGCAGTTGTCATGGCAGGGGTTTTTAACTTTTTTGGTGTATTGCTGGGAGGGTTGAGCGTTGCATACGCGATAGTTCATCTCTTGCCAACAGACCTTTTGCTTAATGTGAGCTCAGCTCACGGCCTTGCAATGGTGTTTTCATTGCTCTTGGCTGCAATTATTTGGAACCTTGGAACTTGGTACTTAGGTATTCCTGCTTCCAGTTCTCATACACTGATTGGCGCTATCATCGGGGTTGGTTTAACCAACGCGGTTGTGACTGATTCATCAGTGGTTGACGCCTTGAATATACCGAAAATGATCAGTATTTTCATGTCGCTCATTTTGTCTCCCGCTATTGGTTTTGTGATTGCTGGCTTAATGATTTTCTTTTTACGTCGCTATTGGAGTGGCACAAAGAAACGCCGCCGTATCCACTTAACTCCAGCGGAACGTGAGAAAAAAGATGGTAAGCGTAAGCCGCCATTTTGGACTCGTACGGCGCTGATCTTATCAGCCGTAGGTGTCAGTTTCTCTCATGGTGCGAACGATGGGCAAAAAGGCATCGGTCTTATCATGCTGGTATTAATTGGTGTTGCGCCAGCAGGCTTCGTCATGAACATGAATTCAAACGGTTATGATATCGCGAGAACTCATGATGCCGTTGTCCATCTGCAACAATACTATGAAACACATAAACCAGCGTTAAATCATGCAATAGAAAATACCCCAGCAGTCGCTGAAAATAGCGATGGGACAGATGGTGAGTTTCACTGTGATAGCTCTCGTACCGGTGCTATTTTGAACCAAGCACAGACCATGCTTAATGGTATTCAAAGCTACGAAGAGCTAACACCCGATCAACGCAACCATGCGCGCCGTTTGCTGATGTGTATTTCTGATACTGCAAATGCAGTAGCGAAATTGCCAGAAACAAGCTCAAAAGATGCTACCTTACTGAAAAAACTGAGCAATGACCTATTGTATACCGTTGAATATGCACCTCTTTGGATCATTGTTGCGGTGGCACTTGCATTATCGTTAGGTACCATGTTTGGTTGGCAGCGTGTTGCGGTGACCATCGGTGAGAAGATTGGTAAAAAAGGTATGACCTATGCGCAGGGGGTTTCTGCTCAGGTTACAGCCGCAGTATCAATTGGTGTTGCGAGTTATACAGGGATGCCTGTCTCAACGACTCAGGTTCTATCTTCAGCGGTTGCGGGAACCATGGTAGTTGATGGGGGAGGGGTACAAACTAAAACCATCAAGAGCATTGCTCTAGCTTGGTTATTAACGTTACCTGTCTCCATTGTATTATCTGGTGGACTGTATTGGTTATCACTGCTGTTTATCTAAACATATTTAGCTTGGGCTCCATGTGCTGTTATGGAGCCTTTAAAAGTTATATGAACGCAATTATATCCATATAAAAATAGTGATGATCATTTGGTCATCACTATTTTTTTATCATTAAAGAACGTCACGGTTCTTTGTGCGATGAGTCTAGCTGGTCATCAATAAATACACTAAGCTGACAATAACTAGGATGCTAAGTCTGCTTATCAGAATGAATTGTTTGCGAATTCTTTCGCAACGTGTAATGACTTCAGGGTCATAATGGTCAAGGTACTGCTTATTGTTAATGTAGCTAACTAATCGTAATTGTTTATTTAGCTGGCCATGAGTTGTGAAAAAACCATTACCATCGACAGACTGGTAGAGAAGAGGATCAGAATCCCTCAGAATAAATAATAAAACGCGAATCGAAGAAAAGTACCGCATCATATTCAAGATGCACAAAATGCATAATGCCCAAAACAATGCAATCATACTGAACATAATCCCCTCCGTAGAACTTAGCTCAAGTCCACAGCAACTGTTACAAAGGAAAGACAGCAGGAATATTGTATTTATACTCAGTTATTTCATTGTAAGATAAATTTCTGCTTAAAAAAAGTGCAATCATGACAAAATTGTGATTACTAGTTGTTTGTATTGAGTAAATATCAAATAACTGATGAATTTAGTTGACTCTTTTTAAGACACTATCATGTGGTTTTAAGGATGCTTGGGTTAATCTCTAATTCAAATTGTGTAGGCAAATATATTAATATTGAATCAATGATGTTATTGTTTTATAAAATGTTATATGTACTCGCGATTTTAAGGTTAATCTGCTTAGATGTGATCAAAGCAACACCTAATTATCACAATTAGCAGGTATAGTATTCATAAAGATGTGGTGTAGGCATAACCACTCGATAATCAGCATTTGGAAGGAGTTTACTTATGGCTTATAAACATATTCTTGTTGCGGTAGATCTATCACCTGAAAGTAAAGTATTACTGGATAAGGCTGTCTCTATGGCAAAACCTTATGGGGCCAAAGTATCCATGATCCATGTTGATGTTAACTATTCAGACCTTTACACCGGTCTTATTGATGTCAATCTTGGTGACATGCAGCAGCGTATTACTGATGAAACGCGTAACGCTTTGAAAGATTTGTCTGCGGGTGCAGGTTATGACATTCAAGAAACCCTTAGTGGCAGTGGCGATTTAGGTCAAGTATTGGTTGATGCTATCAAAAAATATGATATGGACTTAGTCGTTTGTGGCCATCACCAAGATTTCTGGAGTAAATTAATGTCATCCGCACGCCAGCTAATCAATACAGTTCATGTGGATATGTTGATTGTGCCATTAAATGACGAAGAAGAATAATCTACATCATTAAGTCTGAAAAATTATTCACTAAAAACGCTTGCTTATGCAGGCGTTTTTTTTGTTTCAAAATATGTACTTTCAGGAGGATATTGGTAGGTCAAGCAATTTTTTTTGCATTACAGTGAAAAAAAACCTTGAATTTAGAATACAAACTAATGATATATTCAATAGGCAAACACAAATCAACCTCACATTTTCTAAAAATAATGATAAGAAAGAGTGAGGCACATCACAACAACTACATGTTAAAAAAGGAAGACATAGATGACACAATCACTATCTTCGTTCTTGGAGTCTGTCCAAAAAAGAGATCCATCACAGCCTGAATTCCTACAAGCTGTACGTGAAGTATTCACTTCGCTTTGGCCTTTCTTAGAGCAAAATGCAAAATACCGTGACCAAGCACTACTTGAGCGCTTTGTTGAGCCAGAGCGCGTTATTCAATTTCGTGTTTGTTGGGTTGATGACCAAGGCAAAGTACAAGTAAACCGTGCTTGGCGTGTGCAGTTCAGTTCAGCAATCGGCCCTTTCAAAGGTGGGATGCGTTTTCACCCATCCGTCAACTTGTCCATTTTGAAATTTCTAGGATTCGAACAAACATTGAAAAATGCACTGACAACATTGCCGATGGGTGGTGGTAAAGGTGGTTCTGATTTTGATCCTAAAGGGAAAAGCAATGGTGAAGTTATGCGTTTCTGCCAAGCGTTGATGACAGAACTATACCGTCATATTGGCTCAAACACTGACGTACCTGCGGGTGATATCGGTGTGGGCGGGCGTGAAGTTGGCTTTATGACAGGGATGATGAAAAAATTATCAAATGACACTTCTTGTGTATTTACAGGTAAAGGCTTGTCATTCGGTGGTAGTTTAATTCGCCCAGAAGCTACGGGTTACGGTTTAGTGTATTTCACCAATGCGATGTTGCAACGTCATGGCTTAAGCTTTGATGGGATGCGTGTTGCGGTTTCAGGCTCAGGTAACGTTGCACAATATACCATTGAAAAATGTATGGAATTGGGCGCTAAAGTGGTTACCGCTTCTGATTCAAGTGGTACAGTCGTTGATGAAGCTGGCTTTACAGCAGAGAAATTAGCTCGCTTAGAAGAAATCAAAAATAACTATGGTCGCATTGAAGAATATGCGAAAGAGTTCGGTTTAACTTATTTAGCGGGCCAGCAGCCATGGAATGTTCCTGTTGATATTGCGTTGCCATGTGCAACACAAAATGAGCTGGATGTTGAAGCTGCAAAAGTCCTGATCAAAAACGGTGTTAAAGCGGTCGCAGAAGGGGCTAACATGCCAACCACGATTCCTGCAACAGAGCTGTTCCTTGAGGCGGGTGTTTTATTTGCACCAGGTAAAGCGGCTAACGCAGGTGGTGTTGCGACTTCTGGTTTAGAAATGGCGCAGAATGCGGCTAGGTTAGGCTGGAAAGCGGAAAAAGTTGATGCGCGTTTACATCACATTATGTTGGACATTCACCACCACTGTGTTGAGTTTGGTGGCGAAGGAAAACAAACTAACTATGTTCAAGGTGCTAACATCGCAGGCTTCGTGAAAGTCGCAGATGCAATGCTTGGGCAGGGTGTGTTGTAATTCTCTGACCTCAAAAACGTACGCGAAAGGGCGGTTGTATTAAGCTGATATTTCACCTGTACATACGCCCTTCGCCGTTACGTTTTAATCGCTAGTTTTAATGCAGGGATAAATATCAAATCGATGGTTTTTTGTGGTAACGGCAGAAGGTGCTTTTTGTCCAGCAAGGGGCTCTGCATAATCAGGGCGTTTCACCACCACGCGACGTTTTGCCAAAGCAATCGCAGGTGCTAATAATGAGTCAGCATCATCATCTGCTCCCACCAATGACTGGAATACGCGCATCTCTTTTTTAACTAATGCACTTTTTTGCCGATGTGGATACATTGGGTCAAGATAGATAACATCAGGGGCTTGAGTTATCTCGCTTAATGCTGTGATGCTTGACGCATGGATCAACGACATACGCTCTTGTAGCCATAGGCCAATTTCCGCATCTTGATATCCACGCTGCAAACCATCATCAAGTAATGCTGCCACCACAGGGTGACGCTCTAGCATACGGACACGACAACCTAAAGCGGCTAACACAAACGCATCTCGACCAAGCCCTGCGGTCGCATCAATAACATCTGGGAGATAATCTTTTTTTATACCGACAGCTTTAGCCACGGCTTCGCCACGGCCACCGCCAAATTTGCGACGATGTGCCATCGCGCCAGAGACGAAATCGACAAAAATCCCCCCTAATTTAGGCTCATCTAGCTTGCGTAGTTGCAAGTTATCAGGCGTAAGCACTAATGCCATAGTGGCATCAGGCGTGTGGGAAAGTTGCCATTTTTCAGAAAGCTGAGAAAGGATGCCGTGATCGGCACCCTCTTCGCAGATCAACTGGATCGCAATGTTATTAGCCATGGATACCATAGCTTTTTAACATCGCATCGAGTTCTGGCTTGCGGCCACGGAAGCGTTCAAACAGAGCCATTGGCTCTTCAGAGCCGCCACGACTTAGGATATTGTCGAGGAAGGACTGGCCAGTTTGGCGATTAAAAATGCCTTCTTCACTGAAACGTGAGTAAGCATCCGCTGCCAACACATCAGCCCACAGGTAGCTGTAATAACCCGCCGCGTAGCCCCCTGCAAAAATATGGCTGAATGCATGTGGGAAACGAGCCCATGTAGGTGAAGGAACAACAGCCACTTTTTCCTTAATGGCGTACAAAGTTGGCATGACTTGCGCACCTTTTGCTGGGTCATACTCAGCGTGTAAGGTGAAATCAAATAAACCAAACTCAAGTTGGCGTAAGACAAACATAGCAGACTGATAATTTTTTGCTGCTAACATACTGTTAAGCATTTCCGCTGGTAATGGTTCGCCAGTTTCGTAGTGGCCAGAAATAAATTCAAGCGCTTCAGGCTCCCAGCACCAATTTTCCATAAATTGACTCGGTAGTTCGACGGCATCCCACGGTACACCGTTGATTCCAGCGACATCGGCTACATCAATTTTTGTTAGCATGTGGTGCAATCCATGACCAAACTCGTGGAATAGTGTGATGACTTCATCATGGGTAAAGAGTGCCGGCTTATCGCCTAATGGTTTATTAAAGTTACAGGTTAGGTAGGCAACAGGGTTTTGCAGTGAACCATCTTTATGTACCATTCGGCCTACACAATCATCCATCCATGCCCCGCCACGCTTGTGTTCACGTGCATACAGGTCGAGATAGAAGCTACCACGTAGCGTATCCGTGTCATCATAGAGTTCAAAGAAACGCACATCTTTATGCCAAGTTTCGACATCATTTCGTTCTTTAGCCGTCAAACCATAGATGCGATGAACAACTTCGAATAACCCATTGATAACACGTTGTTCAGGGAAATACGGGCGTAATTGTTCATCACTGAGTGAGAATTTATGCTGTTTTTGCTTTTCGCTGTAATAGGCTAAATCCCAAGACTCTAGAGTATCAACACCATAGTGCTCTTTGGCAAAGGCGGTTAACTCCGCAAGCTCGTTTTTGCCTTGTGGATGCGCACGCTGTGCTAAGTCATTGAGGAAACCTAATACTTGTTCTGGCGATTCGGCCATTTTGGTTGCGAGGGATTTGTCGGCGTAATTTTTGAAACCCAGCAACTGAGCAAGCTCATGGCGTAACGCCATTAATTCATCGATTAAATCACTGTTATCCCACTTACCTGCATTTGGGCCTTGATCAGATGCACGAGTGCTGTATGCATGGCTCATTTCACGGCGCAGTTCCGCGTTATCCGCATAGGTCATTACTGGCAGGTAACTTGGTATATCGAGGGTAAGCAAATAGCCTTCTTCGCCTTTAGACTCGGCCATGGCTTTTGCTGCGGCAATCGCGCTTTCTGGCATGCCCGCTAATTCTTTTTCATCTTTAATCAGCTTGCTCCAACCCATGGTTGCATCAAGAACATTATTGCTAAATTTAGAGGCGATCTCCGACAAACGAGCGACAATTTCACCATAACGTTGCTGTTTTTCAACCGGTAAGCCGATACCGGATAATTCGAAGTCACGTAAGGTATTCTCGATTGATTTACGTTGAGCTTGGCTTAAAGAATTAAATTCAGCACTTTCTTTTAAGGATTTATACGCTTGGTATAAAGGTTCGTGCTGACCCATCCATGTACTGAATTCAGACAGTAGTGGCAAACATTGCTCGTAAGCTTCGCGTAATTCAGGGCTATTCTTCACTGAATGAAGGTGGCTCACAGGTGACCAAACGCGAGACAGCATATCGCTGGCTTCTTCTAACGGCTGACACAGGTTATCCCATGTATAGTGGTTGGTCGCATTAAGAAGGTTTTCAACCGTTTGACGGTACTCAGTAAGCACGTGCTCGACAGCAGGAAAAACGTGTTCAGGTTTAATGCTTGAAAAACGGGGTAATGTAGAATCGGCTAATAATGAATTTGTCATAAAAACATCCTGTGATTGCAGGCTTGTGCTCGTAGGCCAAGGCTTACTGTGTTGACAATAAAAGTTAAACGGCGAAGTTATACCTAAAACGATTCATGTTATAGGGGGATAAAACCAACACACCATTATGAATATAAGAAAGTATATGGGGACGAAAATGAAAACCTCAATATTAAGATAGCGCTTTTTCTTATCAGTCTTTATCAATAAATGGTTTTTTTATTCGCTTTTATCAATAAAGGCGATAGTTGTAATTTCAATGCTTTGGAAAATAATGAATTCAGTCTATAATCCGTTTCAGTCTATAGAGGAAGATCGTCGTCTCCGGTGAGGCGGCTGGATTTCAAATCCAGTTGGGGCTGCCAGCAGTCCCGGGCAGGTTCGACTCCTGTGATCTTCCGCCAAACGCAGTTTCTAAATTTCCCCTAAAGTCTATTTTTTTCTTTTAAATCAATATGATTGATCATGTTGAAGTCTGTCTAATTCTCCCCTATTTTTTGGATGCCTCCACAATGAAACTTTGAAAAAGATATTTTTCCATTTATTGGTCGGCGACCAATCGCTGAAATTAAGCCTATGGAGCTTTTGGAAACATTAAAACGCATTGAAAAGAGAGGCGCATTAGAAAAATTACGTAAAGTCCGCCAGCGCTATGGTGAGGTATTTCGTTACGCGATTATAACAGGGAGAGCTGCCCTATTTTCGGCATGATTTATCCGGCTA
Source organism: Providencia sp. Me31A (assembly GCF_050487165.1). NCBI lineage: Bacteria > Pseudomonadati > Pseudomonadota > Gammaproteobacteria > Enterobacterales > Morganellaceae > Providencia > Providencia sp. Me31A. Next base: position 44,204 of record NZ_JBKQGZ010000022.1, on the reverse strand, counting down.
TACAGGAAGTATTATCACTAAAACGGGAACTAAAATTATCATGCTAACAGGGGGGCGTACCCAAGAGCTCCGTTTTGCTCGTTGGCAGGATATTGATTTAGAAAAAGGAATTTGGGAGATACATGCTGAAATGATGAAAATGAAGCGACCGCATGTTTTACCGCTATCGTACCGAGTATTTTTTCTGAAGAAAAACACGAATCCAGAAGTGACCGATATACTTATATCTCAACCATTACCTTACTCGATAGCCTTCAAAAAGAAGGTTTTTATCCGTTCTTTGCCTGCCAGACGCGTGTACGTGATGCCAGCCGTCGAGAGCATACAAAACATATGTTACGGCTCAGACGTCATGACCAAATCACGGGTATACAAGTCCCTGAAATTATTCTTTTAAATAGCCATGACGTTTCAAGTAGTTATCAAATGTTGCCGGGCTTATTTAGAGCAGTATGTCAGAATGGTTTGGTTTGCGGTGATATCTTTGGTGAGGAGCATCAATCAATTACAGAGGAGCAAGTATTACAGCCTCGTCGCTGGGAGGATAAGAAAGATGATCTGTGGACGGTATATCAACGCTTGCAGGAGAATTTAATCAAAGGTGGACTATCCGGTAGGAACGCTAAAGGTAAGCGCGCTCGTACTCGTTCAGTGAATGGCATTGATGGGGATATCAAATTGAATAAGGCCCTGTGGGTGATGACAGAAAGGATGCATGAACATTTTTCTGGAAGAGAAAGAATATAGGAATGATAGCACATTGTTTTTGCATAAAATAATGTGCTTTCTATCTATTCATTGATGGCCTTATTTTTTTGTTAAATATGCTATATTGTTGTTCACAGTTTATGCGCAACGTATAGAGAGTGGAGGCAATTTGATGAGCGAAAATCTTCCTGAGGCACCACAGGGTGAATTTGTTTTGTTCCGCAGTGAAGATGGACAAACTCGCGTCGAATGCCGCTTTGAAGCTGATACACTGTGGTTATCTCAATCATCAATTGCTGAGCTGTATGGAAAAGACGTTCGTACAATTAATGAGCATCTTGTTAATATTTTCTCTGAAGGGGAACTTGCTCAAAACGCAACCATCCGGAAATTCCGGATAGTTCGATTAGAGGGAAATCGTCAGGTTTCCAGAGAGATAGACCACTATAGTTTACCCGCCATTCTTGCTGTCGGTTACCGTGTCCGCTCTGTTCGTGGTACACAGTTTCGTCAGTGGGCAACGCAAACTCTGGAGCAGTATCTGATCAAAGGGTTTGTGATGGATGATGAACGTCTGAAGAATCCGCCTATCGGTCAGTCAGTCGTGCCTGATTACTTTGATGAGATGCTCGAACGCATCCGCGATATTCGCGCCAGTGAGCGACGTGTGTATTTACGGGTGAAAGAGATTTTCACTATGGCCGCGGACTATGAGCCTTCCAATAAAGAAACCACACGTTTCTTCCAAACCATCCAAAACAAACTGCATTTTGCTTGTACGGGCATGACAGCGGCAGAGCTTATTGCCAGTCGTGCAGATGCAAGTCAGCCAGATATGGGCTTAACAAACTATAAGTCGGACGAAGTCCGTAAAACGGATGTCACTATTGCAAAGAATTATCTACGTGAAAATGAACTGAAAGAATTAAACCGTATCGTCAATATGTGGCTGGATTTTGCCGAAGACCAAGCACTGCGCCGTAAGCAGGTTTTCTTACAGGATTGGGATACTAAACTGGATCAGTTTTTAAGTTTCAATGACCGTGAAGTTTTACAAGGTGCTGGTGGAATAAGTAAGAAAGCCGCTGATGAAAAAGTCAAAGAGATATTTGATGTTTATGCTCAAAAACGTCGCCAATTAAAAGAAGCCGAAGGGGCAAGGGCGAATATTGCGGCACTGAAAGATTTGCTGAAAACAACCAAGCAAAAGAAGTGATGTGGTGAAGACAAGTAAACTGTTTACAGACAAAGATCTCTGTGCGGCGTTATCCGATATATTTGTGGATAATCGGGTGGATTATCAATATATCGCCTCAGTCGCAAAACATTTCCCCGTTGAATATGTTCAAATGATGTTGTATCGGTATGTTGCCCCTATTTGTTATACCAATGCATTAACACCAGTGCCTCCAGTATGGACTTTTTTTGATGCAGATGAATTATGGGAAAATATTGGTATATTGAAAAATAAAGAGCAGGGTTTATTTGGTAAATTTAAAAGAGATCTCTGTACGTTATATTTAAAAAATAGACTTAAGCAAGAGTGGCAAGAATTAATGTGTTTTTTGCAAAATTAACAGAGAGTTCTCCAACTTAATTAAATAGTTGAAAGAATAGGAATAGAACATGCAATCAATACGACTCATGGGGAATGGTTATGAACCTCATGTTGAGCGATTTGGCACTCATTTAACCTACTCACTACCTGTTGACTCAGGTTTTGCCAGTTTTAGTTTTACGTTTGAAATTTGTCAGAATGATCTGGATATTTTACTTTCCGATGATTACAGGCGTGCTGTTCTCGAAGTTATAGCGCATACATTGCTACAGTGTTCTACAATGAAGGGGAATGACTGTTTTACTCAAGGTGACTTCGATTGCCTTATTACGGATATACTTCATTCCACGAGTGATTTTCTCCAAGCGTTCATTGAGCAGGTGAATAGGGAAAATAACATTGTTATTGATCACTATGTGAAAGAAGTTATGAGCCGATGCACGAAGTGTTAACAGTAAAGGAAGTAGAGTGAAATATAAGATTATAAATAAAGATAAAATCATCGGTATCACTGAATTAGAGAGAAGTGATCCTCCTATGGGCTTTGTGTTTGGCGTTTTAGAGCCCACCCAGTTTTATAGATTAGGTATCAATACAACTAATTGTAAAATATTCATTTCTGAAACTGATGAAGAAATTGCTTCTGAATTCATTACGATCGAAGACCATTCAAAGGAATGGGGAGAGCAGTGTATAGAGGTGACCGTTTTAGTTGAGTCAGCTGAAGAATATGAGAAATTCTTTAAGCATCATCTAGATGCTTACGAAAAACAATTCATCTAGGCAACAGATAAAAACAAGATCAATCGACTTCAAAACTGCCCATTTATTCTGAGTCTAATCCGTATAGTGATATACTAACTTTAACTTTCAGTACCACTATTATTTACCTGCTCACTTTCCCCTCAAAAATCAATCTGGGGGCATTAACGGGGGCACTGCTATTTATCAAACTCGATAAACTCATTTAATATCAATGCTATTACCCATCAAATACGACTCCTGTGATGGCCAAACGCAGTTTCTAAATTTTCCCTAAAATCAATATTTTCCTTTTAAATCAATAGGGTTGATCATATCGAAGTCTGTCTAATTCTCCCATAGAAAGCCGATCAGCAAAGAAAGGGTGAATCAGGTTATTGAGTTGTTGGGGTATAAAGGAAGACTAACAGGACATGGCTTTAGGCATACCATGAGCACAATATTACATGAGCAGGGATATTGTGCTCATGGATTGAGGGTCAGCCTGCCCATATCGATAAGAACGCGATCCGTGGAACTTACAACTGTGCTCAGTATATGGACGTAGGGGATATGGACCCTGTAAATAATTCTGTGTATTTGCCTTTCATGAGGTGTGTCCGTCTAGGAGGTCACCGAACTCAATAATAAAACGACTCATTGCCTGTTTCCAGTTTTGAATTGGCATCCCCCCATTTTTACCGGCTGATTCAATCGCTAAATAAATCATTTTTCGTACAGAGTCATCGGTGAGTCATGTTTTAGATGCATAACCATTGCGGGTGTTAGAGCCTGTTTTAGCGCTATTTTTTGCATGTCCCAAATGCTTAGTCAACTCAGCGTTTAATGCCGTTTCAACGGTTAATTTGGTTAACATACGAGTGAACTGATTAAGGTCAGCTTCGGTTTTAATGCCTTTTGCAAATTCTGCTGCAAGGGCTTTTAGTTTTTTCTCATCCATAATATGTCTGCTTTGTTGTTGGATTTAACATATCAAAAGCAGGCAAATACACAATTTAAATTACAGTCTCGAAAAACAAATATGCAAGCATTAGGTGCTGCGATGCGAAAGCTGATTCAAATTTGTTTTTGGGTTATAAAAAATCAAAAAAAAATATCAGTCTGAATTAGCCTTGAATTAAGTTTAAATTAGCTTATAAGAGATGGTATCTACACTACATATTGAAACCGAAAAGGAGTTTTATTGCTTTAAATACCGTGATTAAGATGATTTTTTCTCTGTTAGGTGAATATGATTATTGTGGGGGTTTTTCGGAATATAATTAATACGGAAATAGACTAATACAGTTGGTTAAGTTGTTATATCACTGGTTAAATAATTGTAATAGACCATTATTTAATTTTGTTTTCAATTGATGATTTAATCTATGTTAAAAATGTACATAATCTAAATCTTAATTTTAAATAGACATTGATTATTTATCCTCAATAAATTAGTTAATTGTATGTTAATAGCATAGTCTTATTCAAAATAATAAGATTACTACTATCGTTAATTTTATATTTTATAATACTACAGTCTTATTTCCGGTTGTAACAAACTGAAAGTAATATCTAGAATGTAATGTCAGGTTTATATTTTAGTCACTATATGAGTAATTAAGGCTTTATTTGATGGTTTAATGTTACCTATTGAATTTAAAGTGTTTTTAACCAATGGAAATTGATTGGTATGTAAATAAAATCCAATAGGATAGCTTTAAACTATCGTTTTTTGATTATCAAGTGGTAAAAACATGTTTACAGGCTGATTAAAGAACTCTAATGCTTACTCCATCGGAGTGTTTTTTTGTTTATTTCTTTATTGGTTATATTATATTTTACCTACTTTTCCATTAGGAATTTAATGTAGTTGTATGGTGTTAGTTAATAACTATTATAATAAATAATTGTACGAGATTTTACTAAATAGTGGTGACCTATGATGAATAAAAATGAATATCAACATGATAAAATAATACGTGAAAATATTGGTTTTTTTATTCGTCAATCACGTTTAAATAAATCATTAAGCGGAGATCAGCTTGGAAAATTAATTAATGTTAGTCAACAACAAGTTTCTAGATATGAAAATGGAAATACTAGCTTAAATATTGAGACGCTAAATACTATATTAAAAGTATTAGATGTTAGTTGGCATGACTTTTTTTATAAAGTTCTTCAGGTTGAAGTTGATGATAATGATTATAAAAAAATAAATTGTCATTCTGATAGCCTATGATGTTATTTATTAAAAACAAATAAGACCTTTCTTATGTTAATAAGAATTTTCATTTTCAAAAGATGAATAATTAACTTAAAGAAAATAAGATTTATTTTCGGTTTTTCACGCATGTTACCTAAATATCACACTGATATTAAGGGGCATTTTTATTAATTATTGTTTAAATGAAGTTTGAGGAATATATGAAAAAATTAATGCTAGCAACATTTGTATTAGGCGCTCTGAGCTCATCTGCTTTTGCAGCTGATCAAGGTAGTGGTGAAGTTAAATTTACTGGTACTATAATTACTGCACCTTGTTCTATTGCACCGGGTGATGAAAGCCAAACTGTACCATTAGGTCAAATTTCTAATGTTACCTTAGAAAAAGGTAACATGTCTAAGCCACAGCCATTTAGCATCAAATTGGAAGGATGTAACTTGAATGCAACTTACGTTGACGCAGCTGGTGAAACTCAAAATTACAATAATACACTAAATGTGACTTTTAAAGGCACTGAGTGGATGAATGGTACAACTGCTACTGGTCTACTGCAAATCATTGGTGATGGTAAAAATGCCGGTGTTCAGTTAATGACCGCTTCTGGTAACAAAATCAAACTGAATGAAAAATCAGACGACCGTAGCTTTATCGAAGGTGATAATGAGCTGAAATTCTCTGCTGCACTTGCAGGTGTTAAAGATCTTAAAGTTACTCCAGGTCAATTCGACGCTACCACAAACTTCGTTTTAAGTTACAACTAATTTGTGGATGGGTGTGCGCCTAAATTTTAGGCCACACCATTTTTAGTGTAAGGATTGCTTCATGAAAAAAATAGGTAAAGCCACCGTACTTTTTCTCAGCATTTCATCGCCATACATAGCTTTTGCTGATGTTAATTTTAACAGCGGTAATGGTGATGTGAGAATGAACGGAGCCATTATAGAAACACCTTGCGCTATCGCGATGGAGTCTATTGATCAAACAGTTGCGTTCGATACTGTTCCCGTTAGTACCCTGAAACAATGGGGACAGGGGCCTAGAAAACAATTTACTATCAATATAATAGGTTGTCGATTGCCTTCTGAAGATGAAAGCCAAGAGATGAATTTCGGTATGACTTTTGATGGACCTTCTGAAAAGTATGGCTTTTCAACGTTTGGTTCAGCTCGGGGAGTGGCATTACAAATAGATAATGAGCAAGGTCAAATCATATGGCCTGGCCAACCTATTTATTGGGGGTCGATAGTGCCAGGTGATAGACAACTTAAGTATGGATTACGTTTAGTGAGTAATCATTCTGTATATAAACCTGGAGATTTTCAAAGCATTATACGTTTCAAACTAAACTATTACTAGTGAAAAATGCTGCCATGCCATGTCAAGCATAATGTCATAAACAAGGATTTTTTATGTCTTTTCATTTACATCCAAAATTTCGTTATCGGATACTTCCTATAGTTATCGCTACGGTGATTCTTGGCGGACTGTTTCCTTATTCAAACGCGGAAGAAATCCAATTTAATATGGATGTACTCGACGTAGAAGACAAACAAAATATTGATTTAGGGCAGTTCGCTCAATCTGGACATATCATGCCAGGCTCATACCTCCTTGATGTGAAAATAAATCAACAATCTTTGGGTGAAGAACGTATTGTTTTTGAAGATGATCCGAATAGCCCAACTGGCAGCAAAGCATGCTTACCTGCGTCAATGATTGAAAAACTAGGTTTACTGGCTAGTGCACAAGAAAAGTTAACACTGATAAATGACGGACAGTGTATAGATCCTTCCAATTTAACCGGTGTCACAATAACAGGGGATTTATCATCTTCATCTTTGCTTGTTAACGTTCCTCAAGCGTACTTAGAGTACCAGTCTCCAGATTGGGATCCGCCTTCACGTTGGGATAATGGCTTACCTGCTGTTCTTTTTGATTATAACGTAAATGGGAGCATCATTACCCCAAAAGATGACGATAGAAAAACATTTTCGTTAACAGGAAATGGTGAAGCCGGGGTTAACCTTGGAGCATGGCGATTCAGGGGCGAATGGCAAGGTCAAGCTATCCAAGAAAAAGGAAAAAATAGTTCCTCTAATACTGATTTTACTTGGAATAGGTTTTATGCATACAGAGCATTGGCATCTATTCAAGCAAAATTGTTGGTTGGGGAGAATTACTTTAATTCAGCCATTTTTGATTCTTTCCGATTTATTGGTGCAGCGATTGAAACCGACTTAAATATGGTTCCACCTAACTTGCGTGGTTATGCACCTGAAATCGTGGGAACAGCAAAAACTAACGCAACTGTTACGGTACGTCAACAAGGACGCGTTGTTTATGAATCTCAAGTTGCACAAGGACCTTTTCGTATTACCGATTTGTCGGATGCTTTGTCAGGAACGCTAAATGTCACTGTAAAAGAACAAGATGGGACAGTGCAACAATTTGATGTGGATACGGCAAACTTGCCTTTTTTAACGCGCCCAGGAGATATTCAGTATAAATTAGCTCTCGGACAACCTACTAACTATGAGCGTCACAGTGAAGGGGAGAATTTTGCTTCTGGTGAATTTTCATGGGGTATTCGTAATGGTTGGTCATTATTTGGTGGTCTCTTAGGGAGTGAGCGGTATCAAGCAGTTTCAGTTGGTTTAGGGCGAGATTTATTAGCTCTTGGCGCACTATCATTTGATATCACTCAATCTGTTGCTCGTTTACCTGATGAACGCTTGACCGGTGGATCTTATCGACTTAGTTATTCTAAAAAATTCGAGGAATACAACAGTCAGATTACCTTTGCGGGTTATCGATTCTCTGAACGTGACTTTATGACAATGAATGACTTTTTAAACGCGAAGAAAGTCGGTTATCACTATGGAAGTAGTAAAGAACTTTACACATTGTCATTTAACAAAAACTTTATCGATAGTGGTTTATCTTTGTACTTAAGTTATAACCACCAAACTTATTGGAATGAGCCAGAAAATAACTATTACAGCTTAATATTATCTAAATACTTTGATATTGGAAGCTTTAAAAATATTAGTGCTTCTTTAACCTTAAACCATCAGGTAAATCAAGGAAGCAATGATGATAGTGCGTACCTCTCTCTCTCTATGCCATGGGGAGCAGGTAGTAGTATAAGTTATTCAATGGATGCCCGTCGTGGTGGAGTGAGTAACAGAGCATCGTATTACGATACGCTCAATGACAGAATGATATATAGCATGAGCTTAGGTGAAAACCGCAAAGGTGCATCAACTAGTGGGTTTTTCACTTATCAAGGTGATTCTGCAGTGATCACAGGAAATGCAAGCTACGCAAATAACGATTATAGAGGCGTGGGTTTGAACATGACAGGTGGATTAACTTTAACTCCTGAAGGCGGTGGTATTCACCGTACTTCACAAGTGGGAGGTACTCGTTTAATTCTAGATACTGGAGGCATAGCAGATGTGCCTATTAAAGGTATTGGAGCACCTGTGCGGTCAAATAGATTTGGTAAAGCCATTGTTTCGGATATGAATAGTTACTACAGAAATAATGTACAAATCGATTTAAATAAATTAGCGGATAACGTGGATGCTGAACAGTCAGTTGTACAAGCGACATTGACCGAGGGTGCTGTTGGCTACCGTAAGTTTAATGTTTTGTATGGTGAAAAAGCTATGGTTATCATTAGATTATCTGATGGCACCTACCCTCCGTTTGGTGCGCAAGTTAAAAATACAGCCGGTCAAAATACAGGGATTGTTTCTGATGGAGGTAACACCTATTTAAGCGGTATTACCCCATCCGGAGAAATGACCATTGCTTGGGGGAATGACGAAGGATGCCGATTGAAATTCCCAAGTGTATTAGATTTTACTGGTTCGGTACTGTTACCGTGTGAAACACAACCACCTGGATCTATTACAAAATTGTAATATAAATTGTATCCCGATACCTCTCAAATTTTATTTAAGAGGTAATAAGTAAGTGAAAGTAACAGGACTATAATTAATAAAGGTATAAAACATGACTTTGACAACAATACAGCGCCACATAATTTTGATTTCTGGATTACTGGCAACCCAAATAGCTACAGCAGGGGTTACCATGGATCGTACGCGTATTATTTTCGATGGAGATCAACGGTCTGTTACGTTAGATATTGGTAATAATAACCCGGAGTTACCATATTTAGCTCAAGGCTGGATAGAAAATGAAGAAGGAAAAAAAATTAATGGGCCGTTAGTCGTTTTACCCCCTGTTCAACGGTTAGAAGCCAATAAATCCAGTCAGATTAAAATTGAGGCTCTTCCTTCTATTAGTTCATTACCACAAGATAGGGAATCTCTTTTCTATTTTAACTTACGTGAAATTCCACCTAAGAGTAATAAACCTAACGTGTTACAGGTTGCTTTACAAACGCGTGTGAAACTTTTTTACCGACCAAAAGCTGTAATTCCGTTAGAAAAAGCGGAGCCAGCTATATATAAACTTACTCTGGATAAAGCTAGTGCTCAAGCGGTAGTAAAAAATCCTACACCATATTACACAACAATTATTAATGTTTATTCATCGTCATTAAAAAATGATACTAACTTTGAACCAGTTATGGTGCCGCCTTTTGGTCAATCTAATTTAGGAGTTTCAAGTGCGAAATTGGGTAGCGATCCAACATTAATCACTATTAATGATTACGGTGGTCGACCTGAAATTAAATTTAGCTGTCAAGGTGCGGTTTGTCAGGCTAATCCAAAGAAATAACGTTACGCTTTAGGAGAAAACATAATGAGGCTATCTAGGGAGTTCTTGAGGTCACTGAGCTATTTGTTAGGTAGCCTCTTATGTGTGAGTGTTGGTTTTCCAGCGTTTGCTGGGCTGAAGGATATCGGATATCGCAGTGTAGATAATTGGCAAGTTGACGGTCAGCATGGCATTTTGCATGTTAAAGGTGCATTAACTGACAGTCCTTGTCGTTTGGTTATGAGTTCTGCAGATCAAACTATCATGCTCGGTACAGTACCGGTGGGGGATTTTCCTTCAATAGGAACACAAGGAAAAGCGACAAAATTTAATATTGAACTAACTAACTGTTTAGCAGTAGAAAATGCCAGAATGAATCGACAGACAGGGCAAGTACCTTGGAGCTTAGATCAACCTGGCTTTTCAATGCGTTTTACTGCGGTAGATACAGATAGCTCTGGTCGTTATGTAAAATTAAATGGTATTTCAGGCTTAGGGTTGATGATCAAAGATAATAATGGAAAAACCTTAAAACTAGGACAGTATAATGACCCTTCTTTTTTACCAGCAGGTCAGACTATTTTAACTTATAACGTTGTTCCTGTGCGGGTCCCAGGACCGTTTTCTCCCGGTGCATTCTATGCTGCAATTGGGTTTCAGCTTAGTTATGACTAAGTAGAATGAGGGATATGATGAAAATAAGCACTAAGAGTATCTATTTAGGATTATTGCTGAATGCCTGTTATTTTTTTACATCACCAATGTGGGCCGCTCAATCAGTAGGTTTGACGATAAAAGGAAAGCTCACTATTGATGACCCTTGTCAGATCTCTGGTCAAAATGGTAGCCCCATATCAGTAAATTTCGGTGATATGCCTATTTCTGATATCACGGGGAATAACTTTGGGCAATCTATACCTTATAAAATAAGCTGTTCACCCGGCTCAGATACTCTCATTATATTAACTTTTGTTGGTGCAACTATGTCTGGCCAACCGGATGCCTTAGCGACTGATAATAAAGATTTAGGTATTCGATTTCAATATTCTTTAAGCGGAACTAGAAATTTTGCCAGATTAAATACTGATTTTGTTGCATTTAATAGTAAAGGAGAATTGCCTGTTATTACGGCTTATCCGAGAGTTTATAATGCCAATGTATCGGCAGTTAAAACAGGAGCCTTTTCTGCAAGTATCACATTACGCGCTGATTACCCGTAAATAGGCGAACTTACTGAGTCAATTAAGAGTGAGTAGTAGAAATGAATATACATAAATTGATAGGACGGCTCTCTTTAGGGGGACTACTCTTTAGTCTGACATTCTCTGTATTTGCGGGTAATAGCGTCCAAATTAATTTAAGAGGAAATCTTCTTGGTTCTCGGCCTTGTGATATAGCCGCAAGTGATGGCAAAAATACGATATCTGTCAATTTTGGCGATATGGTTATTCGATATATCACGGGGAATAATTTTGGGCAACCTGTACCTTATAAAATAACTTGCCCGCCAGGTTCAGATACAACTATTGTGCTCTCTTTTTCTGGCACAACTGTACCAGGTCAAGCGGATGCACTGGCGACGAATAATAAAGATTTAGGTATTCGGTTTCAATATTCTTTGGGTGGGACGAGTAATTTTGCCAGATTAAACACTAAATTTGTTACATTTGATAGTAAAAACCAATTACCTGTAATTACAGCTTATCCGAGAATTTACAATTCCAATCTATCGGCAGTTAAAACAGGAACCTTTACTTCAACTATCACATTACGTGCTGATTACCCGTAAATACTCAAACTTACTGAGTAAATGAAGAGTGAGTAGAAATGAATATGCATAAATTAATAAGAAAAAGAGTCTCTTTAGGGGGGCTGCTCTTTAGTCTGGTATTCTCAGTATGTGCGGATAATAGCGCCCAAATTAATTTGAGAGGAAATCTTCTCGGTGATCCACCTTGTGACATTTCTGCAAGTGATGGCAGAAATACGATATCTGTCGATTTTGGCGAAATGTTAATTACTAATATGGATACAACTGTTGCGGGAAGAACATATAAAAAACCATTACCTTATAAAATAGTTTGTACAACACCAGTAAATACTGCAATTAAAGTGACACTATCATCTGATGCGCCATCTTCTTTTGATAGTCGGTTTGTATCAACTAACAATGTAAATGTAGGGATTATGTTTTTAACAAATAATGCATTATTTAGTCGGGGAACTAATGCGTTAATGAATTATGGAAATGAAGCTAAATTTGAGGTAGTTCCTATTAAAAATGGTGCAGCTAATATCAAAGTCGCGGCGGGTGATTTAACCTCAACAGCAACATTAACCGTTAGCTACCAGTAATATCTTGTCTGGTAAAATATTTAAAAGGCAGAGACATTAATATGAATAAAAAAAGAGTAAATATTAGTCTCATAGTGATGATATTAACCATCACTATATCGCTGCTGCTAAATAGCAAAATAGCGACTGCGGATACTAATGTTGTTGTGAACATGAAGGGTAGATTACTTGATTTTCCGCCTTGTGAGGTTTATGGATTGCAAGGTAAGGGTAACCCTATTCACATTGATTTTGGTGAGATAGGTATTCAAAGAATTGATGGTCAACGTTATAGGCAAGATTGGACATTAAAAATAGCCTGCGATGCTGGTTTAGGAAGAGATGTTCCAATTGCGTTAACTTATACGAGCGGAAGATCAAGCTTTGATAACTTAGCGATAGCGACAAACAAAACTAATTTAGGCATACGTGTTTATCCTGTGAATACTTCTGGCGAACCAATAAAAATAAATACACCGATGACTATAAGAATGTCATCAAATGGTTATAAAGAAATACCTTTATACTCCGTTCCAGTAAAAAGGTCGGGCGGTAATCTCACCGCTGGTAAATTTAGCGCTACGGCAACAGTCACAATAACTTACCCATAGCATTAGGAGAATCTATGACAAAAATTAACCTAGCTATAGTAGGGGGGCTCTTAGGGCTCACAAGTCAAGTAGCATTGAGTAATAATGTTAACACCGTAAATTATGAAGGTACGTTAATTAATATGCCCTGTATTATTGATGAAGATACACCGATTTTGGTAAATATGGGTAACCTTGTTGATCATCAAATTTATTTACATGGTCGTTCTATAGCAAGAAAATTCGAATTAATATTAAAAGAATGTGACCCATCTCTGGCAAACAGTGTCAAAATAACTCTGCAAGCTCCACCGGGTAATATTACCACTGATGGATACTTAGAGTTTGATAGAGGTAGTACTGCAAAAGGGGCTGTTATTGGTATTTCTGAAGAAGGCTCAATGCAAAGCAACCGAGTTCTGATTGGCTCGTCATTAAAACCAAAAACCCTTAAAGCGGGAACGATGACTGTACCGTTATATGCGTATTTGTCAGCAAAACCGGGGGTTGTGGCGGCAAAATCAATTGTTCCGGGACCTTATACGGCAACTCTGTATTATTTACTTAATTTCGAATAAATATTCAAAATTAATTTATTTATCATTTTGATAAATAGGATGAGGACTTTATGCATAAAGCTATTACCCCATATTATTGGTTATATTTACTCATGTTAGCGAGTATAGCTGGGTATGCTAACCCACAAGTTCAGGTATATGAATATACAATCAAAGTGAACGTACAAACTAGAACGTGTGATATATCAAGCACTACAGGTAGCAATATGATCACTGTCGATTTTGATACTATTTCAAAACAAGGGATTTTAAATAACCAATATGAAAGAACTATTCCATATAGAATTAGATGTAGTGCGAATTCATCATTAAAAATAAAAATACAAGGTGATGGTACTTCATTTAATACGAATTTATTAAAAGTTAAAGATAATGCAGATTTAGGTTTTCAGTTTAAATATAATAACAGTATCTTTAATATAAATACATTGTCGAGTAGTTTTATGAGCAGTAGTCCACCGATATTGAAAGTATCACCTAAAATTGCTCCATCTAAAGAGAATACGATAAAAGGCGGTGATTTTAATAGCTCAACAGCTAATATTATTATCGAATATTCGTGATAAACGAATTCATTATAAAAATTAATTAGTGAGTTTTTAAATGAAAAAGCAGCTAGCTTTATTGATGACAATAATTTCTTCATTCTATGTGAATGCTGAGGTTCAAAAACCCAATCTTATACTACAACCTGTACAGGTAAAAGCTATTAGTGGTTCTCGAATTTCATTTAGTTGGCAATCTATACCGGCAGATGACCGATATGATGACCTTATAACGCCTTACACTGCTTTTGGAATTTTTTTAGTTCAAGGTGTAGATCAAACGCGTGGTAGATGTTTAACTGAACCAATGGCTGGTCCTGGTAACTTTCGGCGTTGTGTCTATATGACAGCTATGAACACAACTGCAGCGTCGGTACCTCGTTCATGGAGAGCTTTCCAAGCGCAATGGGCTAGGGGATATGGCGAATCAGGGTCAGGAGTAGCGGACATGCAAACTGAAGCGATTGTTGATTGGTCGTCTATCTATTTGTGTGCGGGCGCTATACGTGGTTCAATAAATGGAGTATATATGTCCTATTATCCGTCACTAGGATGTATATCAGTACGTCCGCCAAACGTATCTTGCACATTTTCAGCATCTTCATTAGTGTTAGATCATGGTACGTTATCTGAGCAAAGTATCAACGGAAATAAGGCGACCTCTAATATTAATATCCAATGTAATAATGCCGCTACATATAAAGCGAATATATCGAATACAGATGTTGATTTAGGTGGAGGTGTCCGTTCAACAGTTGCATTTGATGGATATGCAAATAACGCTAATGTTAGCGTGGCTAATTCAAAAGTGCTGACGCTGAGCTCTACATTACGAACTTCAGGAAGTGTAACGCCAGGTGAGCATACTGGTAATACTGTTATTTTGTTTTCAATACAATAAGAGCTTATTGTGATATTTTGTAGCCTTAAGAAGATAAGAGTAGTGATTTCTTGATAATAGAATTGAAGTCACTTAAGTCTATCTTATTAGAAAGCTTTTTTAGTATATTCATTAATTCGTCGATATGAAGTGGTCAATTAATATTGGCCACTTCATTAGACTATTTGTAGAATAGTCGCTCTGATGCCGCTGTAATAGTCCCTGTAAATAATTCTGTGTATTTGACTTTCATTAAATGTGGTCGTCTAGGTGGTCATCGAATTCAATAATAAAACGGCTCATTGCCTGTTTCCAGTTTTGAATTGGCATACCCCCATTTTTACCGGCTGATTCAATCACTAAATAAATCATTTTTCGTACAGAATCATCGGTGAGTCATGTTTTAGATGCATAACCATTGCGGGTGTTAGAGCCTGTTTTAGCGCTATTTTTTGCATGTCCCAATGCTCAGTTAACTCAGTGTTTAATGCCGTTTCAACGGTTAATTTGGTTAACATACGAGTGAACTGATTAAGGTTAGCTTCGGTTTTAATGCCTTTTGCAAATTCTGCTGCAAGGGCTTTTAGTTTTTTCTCATCCATAATATGTCTGCTTTGTTGTTGGATTTAACATGTCAAAAACAGGCAAATACACAATTTAAATTACAGTCTCGATGAATTACAAACATATCAGCTCAGTAGCTACTCAACGGATTCCCCTTTTAATAGTTTAACTAATTTAGCTAGGTCATCAATAGGTTATCTGAAATGAGCTTAGGACCATGATCGACTCTAATCTGTTTCGGCAACCCTCTTAATGTTCAAGTACCCCAATAACGAGTTAAGCTGGTAAGGACATGCCAACCTCAAGCACCAAGCATTCACATGTTCTTTCATCAATAATATTGAGAGTTTTGAGTGACACAATGGTTAGGGCCGAAAATCTAATTATAGCTGTCTTATTTTCGGGGAAGTGGACAGTGACCCCGTGGTATGCCTATTACATGGATGAGTTTGAGGTTAGCTTGGATAAGTGAGTTTTAATTGATTCGCGGCTATATTTACATTTACAAATAAAGATGGCTATTTTGTAAGTATTATTACCAAGAAAAGTTGAATGGATGAATAGAGAGGTGATGAAAACATTTTCATTAGTTAATGTTTCATACAAATCGACATCATCATTTATGAATATATTATTCAATATGGAAGATATAGGCTTTAGTATGAAATTATTATTTATCGTTATAAAAATTTTCTTATTTATTGGTAGGAATAATCTCAATTAGCGAGTGCTTATGATTTATTTAATTTAATTATTTTCCCCATCCATTATTTTTAAATACTATTTTGTTTCAGGCTTATTTTAATATGTAACAAAATAAAAAAAGTTTTAGTTTAAATAATAAATTCGCAATAATTTGACTGTATTACAACCTGTTGTTTTTTTCATTCATTATAACTCGTGAAAGGCTTACGTGCTGAATTTAAATGGTTTTTTCTCTATGATGACCTTGTGTCGCGATTAAACCCTTATTGTGAATAGGGTTAAGCTATCAAATTTAGTTTATCAATCGATATAAACGTTTTTACAGTGGGGGGATTGGTGGTTATCTTTTACACGTAGCGGGAGTTTGTGGTGATTTTTAATATTCGATATTTAAAATTAACTTACACACCTTACACGGCAAAATAAAATTACACACGTTATTTTAATTGCATGAAGATAATATTTTATAGACGTAAAAATAATAAGCAGTCTATGTGTTGAATAAACTGATTGACTAATTTTTTTATGAGTCACGGTTTACTAAATACTTAACTGGTAATTAATAAATATATGCTAACAACACATTTCTCGCTCTGAAAATGGTGTGACAAGTTTATACATTTTGAAAAGCTAGATACTATATTTTCAGTATTAGACATTAATTGGTCTAATTTTATCTAAGCTTACTCGTTATTCGAGTTGTGAATTGTGTGTTTAATATTGAAAATAAAGTGACATGATTTCAAAAGTAAATAGTTTTATCTGTTTAGTTAGAATTGTTACTTTTTTTGAGTAATGTTAATGGCCTTTTGTTATCTGATTCGTATTTAATGAATTTAATTGATGTTGTGTGTTTATTCTATTTATGCACAGCATTATGAGAGTGTAGATAAACTCGAAAATTATTCGAGAGTTTATTTTAATTTAAATTATTACTTTTATTCTTATTAGAGGATTTTATGAAAAAATTAGCGATTGCAACTGTATTGGCTGGAACAGTTGTTTCATTTAGCTCAATGGCGACTAACACAGGTATTATCAATTTCGAAGGTTCTGTCGTCAATTCGCCTTGTAATATTGAGCAATCATCAACAAAACAAACTGTAGATTTTGGTCAATTATCTCGTAAAGCACTGGAAAGCGGTACTGCCGCTGAAGCTGATTTTGATATTAAGTTCACTGGATGTGACTTTACTAACTTCAGTCAAACAACAGGAGAAGATGGCAAAGTCACAATTAACCCAGTGAAAACAATGTCACTGACTTTCACTGGCCAAACTTATGCAGATACAGCACAAACCATGTTAACGACTTCAGCAGGGAACGCTAATAACTTAGGTATTGCTATCGATGGTTTTACCTTCGGAACTGCTCAAAACGTGTTACCACGCATTGCAAATGAGATTGGTGATAATACTTTAAGATTTAAAGCGTTAGCTAAAGCTGTAGACACTCAGAAGGCTGTCGGTGAAGGTCGCTTTAGTTCGATTGCAAATTTCCGTATTACTTATCAGTAAAAGTTCTTTATTAACCGCCAAGTTTATTGGCGGTTAATAAATCCTAAGCAAGGGAAGATGATGATACTGGCATATCAACCTTATATCCGAAAAGCACTATTAATTTATTTTTGTAGTTGTTTCTCCGTCTTTGCTGCAAAAAATATTGGTGTGCGACATGAAGGAACTACTGAAATGGTTGGTAGTGTGATTGCTGCACCTTGCTCTATTGCGATGAAAGATAGTCTCCAAGTAATTGATTTTTCATCATTGGCGTTAGCTTCGTTATCAACAAAAACATCAAGAGAAGCACAGCGTCAACCCTTTGATATTGAATTAACTCATTGCGGTAGCGTGTTTTCTTCACTTGATAGTAAAACGTGGGTCATACGCTTTGATGGTAATCGAGCAAGTAATATTAATGCTTTTGTCTTACAAGGTTCTTCGGAAGGATTAGGCGTTTCTGTTCTTAATAACACAATGGAGACGTTAGTTCCGGGGGTAGGTTATCCATTGAGTCATAGTGTTCTAAGACAAGGAAAGTCAGGTCAAACACTTTTATTACGCTATTTTTTACAGCTTGATTTTACAGGGAAGCCGATACAGGCAGGCCGTTATCATGGGCTAATTCGTTTTTCTATTGATTATCAATAAACAAAGAAAATAGCCAATGCTTTGTATTGATTGATTTTTGCTGTCTTCGGAGTGGTATAAGCATGGCGTTTTCATTTTCAAAAGTTAGACAGGCAGTTTTGATGGTATTAAGCTTTACCGCTTGTACAGCTTACTCTTCCGAATTTAATACCGATATTTTGGATGCTGAAGACTTAGAACACGTCGACATAAGTCAGTTCTCTGTCGCAGGTTATGTCCCTCCTGGTGATTATGTATTAACTGTTTTTGTCAATGGTCAACGTTTAGGCGCACCTCGGGATATCCATATTCTTGAGCAAACTGAGCCAAATCAAACTGAATTACAAACAACGTGTATTCCTGTAGGGCTATTAGACCTTCTCGGACTCAAAGATACAGCAAAAGAAAAAGTACGCCTTTCACATGATGAACAGTGCTTGGACTTATCCGCCCTTACGGGGACACAATTAAAAGTTGAACTTGCAACGTTATCGTTAAAAATAACAATTCCACAATATTGGCTAGAATATCAAGATCCTAGTTGGATTCCTCCTGCATTATGGGAAGAAGGGATTAATGGCGCGTTGATTGATTATAATGCGAATTTTTCCGCAACAAAAGAAAACAAGGGCAATAAACAAGTTTATATATCTACGAATGGAACTGCCGGTTTAAATCTCGGCGCTTGGCGTATTCGTGGAGATTTCAATGGATCATATCAAAAGCAACATGGAAGTGAACAATCACAGGAGTCGCATGAGTTTGATTTTAGTCGGCTATATGCATTCACTTCTATTAAAGCCTTATCATCTATTCTGGCGTTAGGGGAAAACTATTTTTATTCCGATATTTTTGAGTCGTGGCAGTATACAGGGGTTTCATTAGAGAGTGATGATCGCATGTTACCGCCTAAACTTGTGGGATACGCTCCAGAAATTGTCGGTGTTGCAAATACAAATGCAACGGTAATTGTGCGCAGTAAAGAACGAGTACTGTTAGAAACAACCGTACCACCAGGACCTTTTCGTATTCAAACGTTAGATAGCGGCGTACGGGGTACGCTTGATGTTACTGTGCGTGAAGAAAACGGTGAAGAGAAAAAATTCAGTGTCAACACTGCATCGTTACCTTATTTAACTCGACCGGGTCGCCTAATCTATAAACTTGTTGCAGGTAAAACACGTTATAATGGTCATCAACTAAAAGGGAAACCTGTTGCTAGCGGTGAGTTATCCTATGGTTTAACTAACGAATGGTCTCTCTATGGCGGATCGCAGATTAACGCTGATTATCAGACTGCCGCGATCGGTGTTGGGCGAGACTTATTTGCATTTGGGGCTATTTCTTTTGATGTAACGCAGTCTGTGGCGCGATTTACTCAAGAAACACTGAAAGGCCGCTCGTATCGCGTAAATTATTCAAAATCATTTGATGTATTACGTACCGATATTACGTTTGCAGGATATCGCTTTGCTGATAAAAACTACCGAACACTCGGTCAGTTTATGGATGAAGTTAGCTTTGGAAGTGTAGCTCTAGCACCGAAAGAAACTTATCAAATCTATCTCAATAAATACTTTGATAATTTCAGTTTATCACTGAATTATGATTACAGTACGTATTGGTATGATAAATCACAAACGCAATATGGTTTATATGCTAGTACGAATATTAGCTTACCAGGGCTTTCTTTGCAGGATGCAACGTTATCATTATCTGCCATCCGTACAGAGCGTGATAATGGTTATAAAGATGACTCAGTGAATCTTTATTTAAATGTTCCCCTTTATAATGGCCACAGTTTATCATTTTCTGAGTCATATTCAAAAAATGCAGGGTATAACCAATATAATCATGCGGTAGGTTATAGCGGATACAATGAGCGAGATAATTACAGCGTAAACGTTGGATATAACCATGGACAGCTGTATGACAGTGAATCCAGTATCAGTGGTTATTACTCAAGAGATCTCTCTCAAGCCAATCTTTCGGCAAATGCGAGTTATGTTCCACAACAATATCGCAGTATTGGTATGTCTATTAATAGTGGAATAACTGCAACGGCGCACGGTGTTGCATTACATCGTGGTTCAGCTGGCGATACTCGATTAATGATTGAGACCCCAGATGTAGGAGGAGTTCCTCTTGATAATGGAACAATTACAACTAATCGATATGGTGTTGCTGTTATTCCAAATGTGAGCAGCTACCGTAAAACCGAAGCTTCAATCAATATCAGTAAATTGCCGGACAACTTAGAAACATTAGAGTCTTCTACCGATATTACCTTGACTAAAGGCGCAATTGGTTACCGTAAGTTATCGGTGATGAAAGGGGAAAAACTCTTTGCTATTTTGTCATTAGGTCATGATAAAACACCACCATTTGGTGCGAGTGTTCGTAACGCCAATAATATTGAGTTAGGAATTGTAGGAGATGATGGCGTTACATGGTTAGTTGGGGTTTCTCCTCATGAAGATTTGTCGGTTTATTGGGGGGGGCAAGTGCAGTGTAAGTTATCGCTTCCTGAAAACTTAGATACATCGAGTAATATGTTATTATTACCATGTGCATCTATGACGAAATAAGTATTGATGTCGATAATAACTAACTCGAATTAGCAGTACCTATATTTTATTTGTTTATGAGGTTTTATTATGTTGAATTTATTTACATCTCAGCGTTTATTCACGACGTTGGTTTTTACGACTGCATTTTTATCAATGAATGCGTATAGTGCGGTGACGCTCGATAGAACACGGATTATTTTCCCTGGTTCGGAAAAATCAATTAATATCACGATATCAAATGATAATCGAGAAGAAGCCTATTTAGCACAAAGTTGGATCGAAGACTTACAAGGTAATAAGTTAACTAAAGGGGCTATTTTAGCCACTCCTCCCTTACAACGTGTTGAGCCATCCAGTAAAAGTTTAGTTCGCTTAAGCACAACACCAGAAGTCAATAAATTACCACAAGATAGAGAGTCTGTTTTTTATTTTAATTTGCGAGAAGTTCCGCCCAAAGCGAATGATGGAAATACATTGCAAATAGCATTGCAGTCTCGCGTAAAATTATTTTATCGTCCAAGTAGTATTTTAACAGAATCAGAGACTCAGTGGGCGAATAAGGTCACTTTGACAAAAATAGCGAATGGTTATCGTTTAAATAATACGACCCCCTTTCATTTGACAATCATTGGTTTTGGGGGGAGTAAACAACAAGCTGAAAATAATAAATTTGATGTTACCATGGTCGCTCCAAAATCGTCATATGATATAGTTTCACCTAATTTATCAAAGCCTTATCTTACCTATATAAATGATTATGGTGGGAAGCCATCATTGGTTTTTAAATGTGAAAATTCAGTTTGTACTGTTTCTGGTGAAGAATAATATTCAGTAAGTATTGTTGTATTAATAAGGAAAATGAGAATGAACAGTCAACGAAAAGCATACCTGCGATTTTTCATGATAATGCTTATGATTGGTAATATAACTAGCATAAAAAATGCATTTGCAGACTTGGCTGTTAATCAATCTCTATATGGTCAGATACAAGTTTATGTTAATTTATTAAATACAGCATGTAATTTATCCGTAAATCATAAAGAAATCATGCTAACACGTTGTGGAGCAGGGGATGCCTTTAATGATCCGACTATTTATAGCACAACGACATATACACCTGTGAAGTTACAATTCTATAATGTGGAGAATGCTCAGTTATCTCGAAAGTATTCTGTATATTTAGCAAATGGTGATAATAAAGTTTCATTACCGTTTAACGTGGATAAATATCAAACATTACGCCTTGAGGTCAATTATGAATAAGAACAAAATAGTCAGCTGGGCTTTTTGCTTATCATCATTGCTTACTTCCTTATTATCTTTCAATGCTCAAGGTGTTGATATGGAATTTAAAGGTGAGCTTGTCGATACCGCCTGTAAAGTAACGTCTGAATCTTTAAATCAAAAAATCACTATTTATAATGTACGATTAAAGTCAATTAATGAAGGAAAACCGAGTGCGATAACTCCGTTTTCAATTACTATTGATAAATGTAGTGAGACCGACTTAAAAAAAGTAATTAAATTAACTTGGAGTAGTAATCAATTACTTAATATAGGTAATGACACCTTTTTAAATACCCAAGGCGATAGTGGTGTTCTTTTAGGGGTGACGGATAAAGACGATAAATTAATTGTATGGAATCGCCCTATTACTCTTGGTTCTGTTCCTGAAGTTGGAAAAACTCGAGAATTAAATTTTGGTGTTTTTGCTCGAAAGCCTGCGACTAAAGAAGCGAAGGCTGGGAAATTCTCCGCTTCAATTACTTTTACTGTGGAGTATGAATAATGAGTAAAATAAACATAGTCTTTATGTTTTTATTTGGAGGTGGGTATTTTTTTACGTCTAATTCTTTTGCCGTAGATGTCCCAATAACTATATCAGGAGTGATTAAAACTGCACCTTGTATCATAAATAAAAATGAAAAAATAGTTTTTAACTTTAACACTATCCAAATGGATAGTGTTGATAACGTTAGTAATTTTATTACAAAAAACATTCCAATCGATTGTCAATATTATCAAGGTAAGCCTTACGTTAATATTGTTGGGGATAAGTTAGTTAATGCACCCAGTAATGTATTACAAACGAAGGGAAATACAGGATTAGGGATCGCGCTATATCAAGGAAACAGTGTCAATAGTTCTTATCCTATTGCTATTGACAACAATATCAATAATCTTGGCAGTGAAATTATAAATGGATTAAGTGGTAAAGGGCAAGCCAATGGAAACTTTTCGATTACAGCAGTTCCTTATGCTGTAAACGTCAATAAATTAACTCCAGGGAAGTTTGAATCAACCGCCAAAATAATTATCACGTACAACTAATAACAACGAATCGGATTGGGTATAATATGATAATTAAGCGTAGTTTTTTTATTTTAACTTTATTAAATCTATTGTGTTTTTCTGTGACGAGCAAAGCCGACTATCGGCACTTTATTTGGGTTGTTTCAAATCCGGTCAGGATGGATGATGTCGCAATTAAATATAATGATAAAAGCGTCAGTGCGTCGTCAACAATGAACGGTGGATGGAGTGGTAATCACAGTTCAAGAAATGTTTATAGTAATTGTAAAGGACCCGTATCCAACGAAAACACGGTAGTAACCCAATCGAAAACTGCATGGCTTATTATGCAAGATAAGGTGTATATAGGTAATATTCCCATAACAATAAGCATTGACACATATAACGGCTGGAGGCGACCAGATCAGGCGCAAAGACCAGGGTATATATCAAGGGTAAATCAAATATTAGTTCAAACTCCTCTCGGAATTTGTTATCCATTATATAGTACCCAATGGGTTGATTTTCATTGGGCTACGCCAAGAATTACGGTAAATATGCCAGTTAGTAGTTTAGCGCCTGGATCTTATCGAGTTCCCGTAAATTATTATTACGCTTTCGAAGAAAATAAACACACTGTTGATGATGGTGGGCCATCACAGAATGTGCCTTCATTAATTTTAGGAGGAGCTGGAACTAGATCTACATTTTATTTAAATATTACTGTAGAATCTAAATGTGATTTTAGTAGTAATCCAATTCCATTAGTACATGATATTACTTTAGGTGATGAGTCTAGTTATACAAGTAAAGTAGCAAGTTATAGTGTATCTTGTTCTAAAATAAATCCAGTTAAAATGGAATTAATTGGCTCAAGTAAACCGACAGGAAAAGGTATAAATTTCACAAAGTGTGGTGAAGGGGATTGTGAGTTGACTTTTAATGATGGAACAGCCATAAGCGAAGATAAAATCACAGGGAAAAAAGATTATTTAATTAATTCGAAGTACCATCCAAATGATAAAAGTAAAACAGGAACATTTAGCGGAGCTGGGGTGTTAAGAGTAACAATAGAATAATCTTTTAAGTTGATAAAATTTTGCTAATTATTTAATGTTATTTTTAATAAAACATCAAATACATATTCTATGTTCTTCTATATCCTAGTCAGTAAGGTAATTATAAAATTTACTGACTAGGATATATTTATTTAAATATATTCAAAAATTAGTACGCCACCACCACTTATATTACCAAAAGATGCATTAGCACGGCTTTTTCCTAAGGTCACCCCTATATCTAATGTTTTACTTGTAATGTTTTGGAGAGTTGTGGTTAATTGTTTTCTACCATCAACGGCTAATTCACCGTACCAGCCAGATGACACGCTACCCAAATCTAAACTTGTACGAGTTGGATTTGCGCTATCGATAGGTTTTGATGGCTGATAAGTTACCTTAATATTCCCTGGATGCACACAGCTAACAGTTAAATTTTTAGTTTGGCTTACACCCTCAGCTGTTGCTTGTGGTAAAGCACCAAAATTAAAATCTAGGATTTCCTTATCGACACGACATGTATTGACAACTTTAACATAAAAAATCAGTTCAGCAGAGTTTTTAGGTTGAATAAGCGCAACAGAACTTAGCCATTTAGATGGTACTGTTGGGTTTCTTACACCAAATAAAGTTGTCATTACTTTAATTTCATGTGGTGTATTCCTGATCGGTAGATCAGTACGACTAATTAGCGTAACAGGTGTTTGCCCATTAAATGGTTGTGGGATATACGGCCTAGCATTGCATTGCGCGCGACCTACATTACCTATACTTTGGCCTATCTTTGCGTATTGTGCATTTGGATATCCACTAATTTCTCCCAATGAATTAGGTAATTCAATTGTAAAATTATATTTTGTATTGGTAATGGGGTCGACATACTCTGCTGTATTAGGCACGATAACATATTGTTCGTTCGTTGAACCTGGGGTATTACCGTATGGAGGACATGCACGAGGCCCCCATGCATACTCAGTCATTTTACCACCCGAACTACTTAGGTTGGCAATCAATGTTAAGTTTACACCATTAAAGTTAGCGCCAGTCCAAGTTGTATTTGCTGTAAATTGAGTACCACTATACCCCATGACAGTCCAGTCATCTGGATTACCTGCTGCGAAGCTAATACTTGAAATCGTCAGTAGTGAAACAGGTAATAAATAAAAAGCGGATTTCATCATAACATATAGTCCAAGTTATAAATAACTCATTAGGATAGCAACAGTACTGTCGAAGCTACCTTCGGTTAATAATAATTTATTGGGAGTAATCAACGAAGCACGAAGGATAAATGAGCCTTGCAGCTCATTACTACCAAAAGGTATCCACTTATTTAAATCAAGATTAGCATTACTTTTGGTTAAAGAGATGCCTAGTCCATTTTTTGATGTTCGTAATACGTTATTACCTACTTGTGTATAGACACCATATTTTGTTGGGTATAAATATAAGTTCATGACTTTATTAGCTGGAACAGAACTTCCTGTACAGCTATATTTTAACTGAATATCCTTATAGGCAGTTCCATTTTCAACCTCAGAAAAGTCAACATTATCAAAATTCACAAATAAAGGTGATTCATTATTCTCACCAACAAGGGTGCAAACTGGAGCAACTATCGTTGCGGTAATATTAATTTTTACATCAGCACGACCACTATTAAATTCAGCAGCAGTTGCTATACTAGAAAAAAGTAATAAGAATAAGAATGCTTTTCTTATTTTCATTATATAACTTCCTATTGTTAGTTATAATTAACCATAATGCTTGCAGTACCATGTATGGTCCCAGGCCTAGCAAAGTCACCTTTTTTTAGATATGTATTTAGTACTAACTCTGCTTTATTTTCTGAGCTTACTCTAACCTCAAGAGGTTGATTAAAAGAAACTAGCTCGCCATTAAGATTTTCAAGACCAACGATTAGTCCTGTTCCCCCTTGTGTCGTTAAATAATCAATTCCATTTTGTTTATATATATTTGTAGAAGATAATGAAATTTTTATTATTTTATCCATCATGGTAGGTGTACAGTTTTCAAACTCAATTTTTAATAACTTTTTATCTGAAATATTACCGGTAACCTCAATATAACCTAGAGAGTAAGGAATAAACTGAATTGTTATCTCAGACTGTTTAATTTCACATTTTTTATCAACTAGATTCCCATTAAAATTAATAAGTAAATCGCTCGAGAAAGCAATTGGAGTCATAGTAATAAGCAATATAGAAAATATGAATTTAATCATAATTTAACTCCATGATAGCTGAGCTGCTTTTAGTATTTTTAGTTTGTATATAAAGTACATTTTTACCAGAATAAAGTGGATGATTAATATCATATGATGATGTTGTTATGTTGTTTTTTTCGACTAATCTAGCCTTTGCTCGTAAAGGTATTTTAATGTTTTGGTTGTTTACTAAGCATTGTTCTAGTTCAATTAAAAAAATACCATTATTATATTCATCATCCAAAATAACGCACGGAGAGTACATTAATCCTAGTTTAAAATGAAGTTCCCCACTTAAACCATCCATTTTATTAGCTGATGTTGCATCATGTGATGGAAAATAATAATTTTCATCATACTGACTAGCTACACTACTTAATGAAATAAAAAGTGAGAAAAATACTACTGGAAAATATTTCATTGTACCCTCGTTTTATAACTGTCTATTGTTGACTATCAGCTTTACATACTGATGATTTGCAGTTAAAGGAGACTGTTGGCCTACCACCGTAATCATTTATATAAGTTAAGTATGGCTTCTGAAAGTGTGTGCTTTTAACTTGATGACTTCCGAAAGGGTCGATCATAAATGAATCAAATGCACCATTTTCAGATTTATTTTTATCTCCTGCTAACCCAATGACGGTTAAATAAAATGGTGAGGTATTCTTAATAATATACCCATCATTCACCGTGTTTAGCTCTAAATCTAAGGCCCAGTCAGTTTTTGCTTTATCTAAAATAGACTCTGGGCGATAAAATAATTTAATTCTTGATTGTAATGCAACTTGCATTACGTTTGGCTTATCACTTTTCGGTGGTATCTCTCTTAAATTAAAATAATAAATAGATTCTCTATCCTTTGGTAATTTAGATACATCCGTAGTTGAAATTCGGATCATACTCTTTATATTTGGTTCTAAACGCTGAACTAATGGTGTTGCAATTAATGGCCCGGTCGTGATTTTATTTCCATCTTTATCATCAATCCAAGCTTGAGCCAAATACGGTAAAGTATCACTCTGATTTTCGATGTTAATAACTACAGGGGTAGAATCACCTTCTACTATTGCTCTTGTTCTATCAAGAGATACTGCTGCTATGCTATGTTGTGCTATCAATAATAGTGGGATTAATAAAAATTTCTTTTTCATAAAATTCTCTATTTTTCACAAATTAAAATAATTTGGTTTGCATTATCTAAATTGGGTAATGTTGTAGTACACTGATTTTTATTAGACCAATTAATATTTAGCTTTTCTTCTGATTGAACAGCTGTTAACCATACTAATCCGTTATCGCTAATTATCCCTACTTCTCTACCTTTTTCATTTAGTACTTGAGCACCAAATGGAGGAGAACCTGAATTATCTGCCATTTTAATAGTAGCAAATAACTTAAATCCCTTATCTGCACTTATTTTTCTGTATCCGATTGCACCTTCCGTTAATGCGATATCATATATCGTATTTGATGATTCAATATTATCGGGTAATTTACTCATATCAACGTTATAGCTATTTTTATAGTAGCTAGTCATATTTGGAATGACGCCAATTCCCATTCCATTTGTTACCGTTGTACCATTATTTAAAGGAACATCAGCAATATTATTTGTATCTATCATTAACCTAGAAGCAGATGAATATGATGAGCTATGCAACGCAATACCATGCTGTGTTAATGTTACACCACCATTTAATCCCATACCTAAGCTAGAATCGCCTTTATCTGAAACTGAAATATTGCTAGTTAAAGACGCGTAACGAGTTTTTAAATCATACATACCTGCTAGCGTACTTTGTTTTTTAGCATCCTTACCATAGCTTGTTGATGCACTTAAGTTATAGTAATCATTATCCTCAGTTAAGGTCGATACAGAAACTCGTGAATTATAAGTGTCATTATATTTCATTGTATCGAAAGAGTAGAACTGCTTACCAAATGGAACTGAAAGCATCAAACTGATTTGGTCATCATATTTATTTTGATAATAACTTCTGTTTGCTGATAGCGTTATACTTCCTCCCTGTAAATTTAAATAAGGAATATTAACGCTCTTACCTATATTTAGACCGTATTGATGGGTTTGTCCCCGATCCCAATACTGTTGTAATTGATAATTTAAATTTATGTTAAATTCACCTAAACGCTTTGAAAGGCTTATTTGATAGCGTTCTTTTTCATTATCAATAAATTTGTCATTTCTTAGATCTAAATATTGAGACATGGTATAAAATTTTCTATCTGTAAAGCGATACCCCGCAAAAGTTAGATCCATGTCATAGTCATCAAAAGTTTTAGAATAGTTAATACTATATGAGTTACCTGATGGACTATCGTGATCTAACTGTGCAAAAGAGCGAGCTATATTTACAGATAAAGCACCAAACTGGTTCATAAATCGCCCAAAGCCTAATGAAATTTGCTGATAACCTTGGCTTATATCTGAAGCTGCATTTAATGACCAATTATTATTTAAACCATGTGAGGCTTCTCCCCTGAAGAAAAAAACACCTCTATATACTGAGTGATCTCGTTTAATTGGTTGCCCTGCAGTTACATTATATCGAGTAGTTCCAGGACGGGTTAAATAAGGCACATTAGAGCTATTAACAATAAACTGTTGTTCAGACCCATCTTGCTCAATAACTTTTACATGCAATTCACCACGAGTACCACTATTCAAAGATTGAATTTTAAATGGACCAGCAGGTACATTGCCATCATATATTACTCTTCCTAATTGTGTGATGACAACGCGAGAGTTAGTTTTAGCTATTCCTGTAATTTCAGGAGCATATCCTCTTAGTCTAGGAGGTAACATTGAATCGTTTGTAAATAAAGATAATCCTGTAAACCTAAATGGTTCTAATATCTGTGATGGTGTTGTACTTTCACCGACAACTAATTTAGCGTCTAGTTCTTTAATGTTTCTATATAAATAAATTGCATTAAATAAGAAGTTACGAATAGTTGATGTTTGGCCATTAGACTCTTGTCTTTGATAGTTTCCATAATATTCGCTTCGTAAGCGCCAAGCACCCATATTGGCGCCAAGATATCCGCTAATCGACGCAATTTGGTTTTTTAAGCTGTCATTATCACTATATTGATAGTTGGCATTGTAATCTAATAATAGTCCGCCAATACCCTCATCCCAA
Organism: Providencia sp. Me31A; assembly: GCF_050487165.1. Taxonomy (NCBI): domain Bacteria; kingdom Pseudomonadati; phylum Pseudomonadota; class Gammaproteobacteria; order Enterobacterales; family Morganellaceae; genus Providencia; species Providencia sp. Me31A. The sequence continues at coordinate 14,600 of NZ_JBKQGZ010000022.1, read as the reverse complement.
AGGGTCTTAGGTAACCAGTTAACATCCATATACTCTAAATACAGTTGAGGTATATTTAGAGTTACAGTTCCTTCTGGTAAGTTTGGAGTAACACTAACACCTTTTAACGCCGAGAAATCAATGCATTCTCCATTGTTCCAATAGGCTAATTCTTTTATATATTTTTCTTTAAGACCTAAGCTATTAATATAGTTTTTATCAATACAGATATCACTCACAGAATCATCGTTATCATTACCTATAATTTTAATAGGAGCTGCGGATTGAGTTAATTGAGTACTATTAATTATTATATTGAAAAAATAAGTCCCAGGAAGAATAAAATTTGGATTTTTAAATCTTGATACGTCAATATTAGCTTTATCTGCGCTATCAAGTATATCTGTATTGAACTCTACAGAATAGGATACTTTGGTAAAGCAAAGCATCGACACCATTAAAATGGTCATTTTTTCTTTTATTGATAACATCCGCAAATACTCATTAAATTAATAGTAATCAATATCAAATGTAATGATACTCGAAAATTCTCCTACTTCTGGCCTAAGCCCATCATCAAAAACAATTTCAGATAAAAAATCTAATTGTTGTTCATTGACTGATTTCGTTCTGCCTGCGGTTCTTTTTAAATCATAAATGGGATAATATTCATTAGGCTTGACAATGTTATTTCCGTTTAATATATAAATAGCCAAACCATCGGCATCATTAAATTTAAATCCATTAAAGTTATTTGTTACTGAACCTGAAAATTTTATTCTTATAGGTGATTTTTCATCTTCAAAATAAGAATTTGATAGCTGACAATTTTTTAATATTATTTTAAACGGTTTGATTATCTTTTTTTCTTCAACTCTACTTAAAGGGTAATCACCAAATTCAATAATTTGGTTTTTACTTGTTAGTTGCATTGAACAACCCGAGGCTAATATTTCGCCTTTAACCGTTGCCTGTCCCCAATTCATTGCCGCAAATGCTGGAATGCTAACAAAATGAGCAAAAAAAGTGGCAATAATTAACAAGTTTTTCATAATAATATTCTTTTTCAGGTAATATGCTCCTTCACATAATAGTGAAGGAGCGTATATAACTTACTGGTATGCGATTTCGAAAGTAGAAATAGTTGTGAAATCACCTGCTGTTACAGCAGCAGTACCTGCTTTTTTAACAAAAGCAGCGTAAGTTAAAGTGTTGTCACCATCACGCAGGTTTAAGTTAGCTGGGGTACCAAAAGTAATATCTTTAATACCTACTGCAACGTTTGCAGCGCTACCTGTAGTTGCTAAAAGGTTTTGACCTGCGATTTTACTTACACCATCAAAAGTAATAGTTGCAGTTTTAGTTACTGTAGTTGGGTTTTGTGGATCGCTGTTATCAATAGAAGTTAATTTGCAGCCTTTCAGATTTAAATCGAAGTTTTTATACTTAGAATCACCATCATTTAATTGGCTTAATGATAGTTGGCCGAAATCAACTATTGTTGCAGTACCACCTTGCCCTGCATCTAAGTTACAAGGTGTATCACGAACTTCACCTTTGAAAGTTACAGTACCTGTATTAGTATCTGCAAGTGAAGCAAACGAAGCAGTTAACATTGCAGCCGCTAGTACAGACATATATTTATTTAATTTCATACTATTTCCTAATATCTTAATTAATATTTTAATGTTTATGTGAATAAAATTAATGTAATTTCATTACCTAACACAGATAACTATACCTGTATAAGAAAGAGTCTTAATTACTTAATTTTCTTTCTTATACAGGAATGTGTAATAGGTGCAATAGCTGCAATAGCCTATACATTCTCTAGTTATGACACGATTACGTAGTAAGGTAATATTTATAAATTAAACGGTTTTTTCTCTCATTCTAAATATGATGAGTATGAAATTAGGTCTGAAAATGATACATTCATAATCGATAAAATAAATATTAAATCTGGTAATGATATGCCATTTGAACCTCGTTCATAACGTGATATTTGTTGTTGACTCACACCAATCAGTTTACCGAGTTGTGCACCAGTCAATCCATTTTTAATTCTTATTTTTCTTATAAACCTACCAACTTCTAAATTTATTTCTTTAACGAGTGAGTTTTTTTCTGAACTAACCATAATAAATGCCTCAATAATTTATTATAATTAAACTAGCTGAATATATTTATTACTCATTTAATGTTTAATCAATCTAACGCTTATTTTTATTTAGTTAAAGATGTTTATATCGATCGATTGTTTAATTTTAATAGCTTGGGGCTATCAAGAATGAATTATTGATCGTTATAACGAATTGAGTGATGATTAAAACTACTATTTTGAGTATGTAACAATATGATTGTATGGGGTTTTATTTATTCAGATATAGTATCGTAGTTTTGAGTTAGAATAAAAATCTATTTATTTAAATTACAATCTTCACCTTAATAATAAACATATTGTTACACATAGATATAGTTTGCTGTATTATTTTTTATAATGATTTATTGTTACATGTAAAACGCGTTATAATATTAAACTGTAGTATTAACTATAATATTACATTTAAATGGGAATATTCTTATGATTAAGTGTGATTATAATCAAGTATGTTTATAATCAGGTATGCTTATTTGAATGAAATGATATTAACTGGAACGAAGTGTCCCAATATTAATATGGTTATAGCAGAATGGATGTTGGTTGAGCATATAGATTGATTTGAGCATAAAAGATTATTGGCTAATAATACAATTGAAATCCTACTAATTACACGTTTACCGAGTTTTAATGATTGTTATCAATATTCACTACAATTACGTCTAGTAGAGTATTTCGTTGTTCTAGGATTGAAAGCCCGGCCTGCCATGCAGGGGTAAATATAACGCAACTAAAGTTTGATTATCAATTGGTATGCAAAGAAGGTTTAATTCTCGTTCAATTAATGTGGTAATTGTGTGAACAACAACCCCATATTTTTTCATTTTCCAATGTATACAAGTATTGTCATGATATTACTATGACTTTCTTCGGTGATTCTTGAAGTGAAATACGTCATTTCCCAGTTCCAGACACAGTAAATGTAACAATCTAGTTTTTGATAGCAAACTCGGTGTATTAATGGAATGTTTATCTTAAAAATGTATAAGAGTGGAATCCATGAAAGCAAAATTTTGATGCTATATCGAAAAATATTATCTGCATTACAGTAACAATAAGCAGCTTCATTTAAAGTGATTAAACTTGCGGTGCATTACTGAGTTTTCATGAGGATGGCTATGCTCTTGCTGTGGCAGAAGCTGTGATATTGGCGGTGCTTTATATGGCCCAGATTGCCTAGTACCTAGTTATTGTGGCTGATTATCGAATGTTGTCAGCCCCAATGTCATTGATTAAGGGGGGTTAGGATACTTTTACCTTTTATGATTTAGGGCTTTTAATTTAATTGTATAGCCATTAGTGAGCTAATTTAAAATAAATTTGGGCTTGATGTTATTGCGGGTATGTACTTGGGTTACTTATTGATTAATGGTTCATAATAACGAAAAGTATATTAAGAACCTTTTAGTCTTCGTGGGGCATGGCATGTTTTAGTTGGAGGTTTTCTGACTAAAACTCAGTCTTAGAAAAGCCGGTCATATCTTCCAGCTCCATTTCGCGCCCTAGTGCCGTCATTGGATGGACAATTACCAAGCCTCGCACGGCTTTCTTCAGCTTGCCCAGATCGGCTTGCTCTTTCTTAGTAATAGGGCGTTTGAATGGCATATCTACCAGTTTTTGCGCTTCTTTGCTGAGTTTTTTGTGACGAACCGCCTTCAGATGAGCGATTTGAATTTCCAATGCCGCTCTTTCTTTCTCAAGCGCTGTGTACTTTTCGGTTTCGTTTGTCAGCTGCATACTTGCCATCTGATGACGAATGAGGTCTAAACGATCGCTAAGGAGTTTAATTTGTGTTTTTTCGATTTCTTTCATTATTAATTAACCGTGAATAAATTTTTGTCGGCGAGTATACACTATTCTGTGTAATAGGGCGAAAAGGGATACTTGTTAGCCGCGGATCACCAGTTTTTTCTCGCGGTTAGACACAAGATACCTTGACTCGATAGTTTTCCTTTTGAATGACGATCATCGTGCACTGATACGTTGGAAAGAAATAGAAAATTGTGGGGGATGCTGTATTTTGCTAAAGAGAGGTATCATGGTCTGGCATAAAGCCCGATTGGCATGTTTTTGATTCATATATTAAAAATGTGGTATTCAATCTGAAGAGTAAATTATATTTGTGCAATATAATCATACTCCCTAGGGTTAGCGAGTATGATTATCGACAAATGAGTGTAATACTAATTTATTGCGTAGATTAGAATGTATATCTAACACCTAAATTGATTTCATGTGCTTTAAGATGGGCTTTCATTTGCTCATCCTTTAAACCACGAAAATTTCTGAAATTGTTATAGCCCGTTTCCACTTTTCCTAAGTCAATATAACGATAACCTAAATCAAAGTTTAATCGCTCAATTGGCTCATAGCTCACCCCAGCACCGAGTGAATAAGCTAAATTTGTGTCGGTATTACTGGCGAATTGGTTAGCAGGTACGTTTTGCCAGCCAGAGGATTTAACTTTTGCAATACCAATACCTGCGGTACCGTATACAGAAATATCTTTATAGACATTATAATCGCGGTAAGCATTTAGCATCAGACGCTGAACATCGGTTTTGTGATGGTTCAAACTGTTTGGGAAGTTTGATGAACCACTTGTATATTCTGATTTTTTCTTAAAGGTGTATTCGGCTTCAGTACGCCAACCATTACCGTATTGATAACCCGCAGCGATTGAGCCGTTATAAAAGTCTTCTTTATCATCACCGGAAACAAATTGACCAATCCCCGGACGACTACTCGTGTCCATGTTGTGTGCTTTTTGCCAAACTTTGGACAGTCTTGCCGCACCGTAGTAACCCTCATCAGTCGTTGACGCAGCAGCAGACATCATAATTCCTGACGAAATTAAGGCCAGTGGAAGTAAAATAAGTTTACGCATGAAATAATTCCATTTAGTGATTATCGGGATGTGAAATTTATCACTTAACTGAAATAATTCAAGGCGAATTTATTGATGAACTCTGTCAATTTTATTGTTGTTTGAGTGTTGGTTTAATAATTTTCTTAATATTCATTGAGTTGAATTATTTTCTCTCTGAGTGCCAATCATTTATTACACCTATTTTTGGTATTTTAATTTTTGAATTTGGAATGGAGTTATCATGCAAGTAAATATATAAGTTTGTCTCATGCCTAAAACGGTTATTTAAAATAACCAGTTGATTTATAAGGTAGCTTGTGTTTATGTCAGAATTTAGGTTAGTCTCGGCATAGCCAGTCATCAAACTACTCTTATTCAGTTTTTTTACGTTTTAACGCCTTGGATTGCCGCGCAAGCACACTTAGAAAATTGGAAACTACCGGTGGAGTAATGGGGCAAATTCGCCAATGCGGTACAGACCTCAAAATAATAGGTATAATCTGGTTTATGCTCCCATAAATTTAGAGGCAATAATGGCAAAACTCACATTACAAGAGCAGATGCTAAAGGCAGGGCTCGTAACCAGTAAAAAAATGGCGAAAGTCCAAAGGACAGCAAAAAAGTCACGTGTTCAGGCGCGTGAAGCAAGAGAGGCGGTTGCAGAAAATAAAAAAGCGCAGCTTGAGCGAGATAAGCAGCTCAATGAGCAACAAAAGCAAGTGTTGTTATCGAAAGAATATAAAGCACAAGTAAAGCAGCTTATTGAAATGAATAAAATTGATATTTCAAAGGGCGATATTGCTTTTAATTTCACTGATAATAATGTTATCAAACAAGTGATGGTGGATAAGCTAACACAAAATCAGCTGATTAGTGGCCGTTTGGCAATCGCTCGTCTACTCATTGAAAACAGTGATGTTAATGAATACGCAATTATCCCTGCGAGTGTGGCAGATAAAATTACACAACGAGACGCCGATAGCATAATATTAAACAATTCGCTGAGCCAAGAAGAGCAGGATGAAGATGATCCTTATGCGGATTTTAAGGTACCTGATGATCTGATGTGGTAATACTCGTTATATTTCAAACTGTGGCGTTGTTGGCTGTGCTCATTAACCCTAGTCACATACTTATGTATGCTCCTAGGGATTAATTCCCTTACCGCCTAGCCACAGCTTGAACTATTTAGCGTATTGTGTTTGTCATATTTCAAGCTTATTTTGTCGACCACCTAATGCATGGGCAGTCGCTTAGGGTCAAAATGGACTGCTACTCAACATTTTGAAATTCTCTTGACTAACAGGATGAACAAAATGCAGTTCGCTAGCGTGCAGCATCAAGCGCGGGGTTTGTTCAGTTCCCTGTAATAATTGCCCTCCATATAGATCGCAACCTAATATTGGGTGACCTATTTTTTGGCAGTGAATGCGTAACTGGTGGGTACGGCCCGTCTCTGGGGTTAATCGTACGCGACTGACAAGAAGTGATGTGCCATTTTCCAAAGAGTGATAAGCGCGTTCCATTACTTGATAGCGCGAACGGGCGGGCTTGCCGGTGATTTCACAGATAGACATGCGAGGAAATAGGACAGGGTCTTTCGCTATCGCAGCATCAATGACACCCTCGTCGTTATCTAAGTGACCGCAAAGTAGCGCTTGGTATATTTTCATGACCGTTCGTTGGCTAAATTGCTGGCTTAGTGCTGCATTTATTGCCTTATTACGCGCTACCACCATCAGCCCAGATGTGCCGAAATCTAATCGATGGACGAGGGTGCAACCTGGAAATATTTTGACTAAGCGGTGGTGGACTGAATCCAAATTTTGCGGGTTTTTCCCTGAAAGACTCAGTAAGCCAGAGGGTTTGTTGATGAGTAGCAGGTGTTCGTCTTGATAGAGAATGTCGATTTGCTCGTCACAGGGTGGTGCAATAAAGGTATCGATAACTTGAGACATAAGGCTCTCCAGACGAAGCGAAAGGAGGCGATGATAACGAATTTTCAGTTGCTAAGCGAGTTATCCTATTTTGATTAGTCCTTATTTATCATCTAGCTTTAAACTAAAGGCATAGTCTGCATGGTCATTGTGCACTATACTGCGAGTTGTAAAACTAGGTCGATAAATGATTAATTAGGTGGTAATGGCGATGAACGGAACAATCACAACGTGGTTTGAAGATAAAGGTTTTGGATTTATCAAAGATGAAAATGGCGATAACCGTTATTTTCATGTAGTTAAAGTTGCCAATCCTGATTTGATTAAGAAAAATGCAGCAGTGACGTTTGAACCGACAACCAATAATAAAGGGTTATCCGCTTATGCGGTAAAAGTCATTCCTGAAAGTAAATATATTTATATTGCTGGTGAGCGCATTAAGATTACATCAATTAAATCTTATCGAGTCTATAGTGAAGAGGTTCCCGCAGATACGCGAATTAATAAAGAAAACACGGTGCTGTCAGTGGGGGCGCTGATGAACAGTATTCGGCCAAAATCAGAAGTCCAAGCAGGGGATATGCGTTCACTGAAGAAATTGGCGATTGATACTTTGCATGGAACAACATTAACGTTTTCAGAAGATGAAATAAATATCGATGAAACAGTGAAGCAACTTAGATTTAAATAAAAATTACTACGCTAAATTGGTGTCATTTGGCTAATTTTCAAAGGGTTCGAGTTTTTCATCTATTAGACTGAACCCTATCATTTTTCTTCTTGTGGTATTCGGCAATAGAGAACAATTACGTCTCTTTTTATTCAACTATTGGTTCAGATTACAAAAGTTCCCCTTTAAACCCAGCATAGCGTGGTATTTTGACGTATAATCAATCTATTGTGTGTTTTGATTTACGTCATTATACGTAATGAATGTTTTTAGTGTTCACTAAATTGATTGGGAGGGGGATATGCTAGATTTTTTAAAGAATTACGATAATTTAACAATCAGCGAAAAGAAAGTATTAAAATATCTGACGGATAATATTTCAGATATCCCTTACCTCAATATTAATGATTTAGTGGCTAAAACTTTTGTATCCAAAACGGTTATCATTAATTTATCGCAAAAATTAGGGTTTAGTGGTTTTAAAGAGCTTAAATTTCAAATCAACAATCATCTTTTATCAAAGAATAAGACTGAAAAAATCTCTCCTTCCTCGTATAAAAAGCAGCTCGAAAAAAATATCACTAAAAGTTTTACATTAATAAATGAAGAGCAAATCTATGATTGTGCGAAGATCCTTCATGGCTCTAGAAACATTTTTATTGTCGCTAGAGGAACCAGCAAGGCCGTTGGCTACTACCTTGAACATTTGCTGTTTGCTTTAGGTTTACATTGCTTTTTTATTAATGATTACAATTTATCTGATTCTTTCACTCGGCTCGTTAGCAAAGATGATACTGTGATATTTATATCCTTATCTGGCGGCACGAAAAAAATTATAGAAACCGCGAAAATTGTACAGCTTAAAGGTGCCAATATTATTAGTATGACGGCGTTCAATACGAATGAATTAACCACTTATACGGATAATACACTTTTTTGTTTCGCAGATAGTTATGATACTAAACGGGACGATACCAAATCGAGGATCGGTTTTTTTATTTTAGTTGATTTGCTTATCAATGAGTTAGAAAGCCTACTTTAAATAAAATTCCTTCTTTTTATTTTTCCACAAATCTCATTTTCATTGCTCTTGAACACACGCAAATGACCTAGGTCATAATCGGTGACATAAGATAATTTTTAAAACCCGGACATCATTTCTTTTATAAATCCCCCACGCTAGTATGCCTTAATTCTAATAATAGAAGTCATAAGGATACAGTATGGCCAGAAGAAAGTTCGGTGAATCTATTCAACGCTTTGGGAGAACATTACTCCTTCCAATTGGTGTGCTTGCACCGATTGGTATGATATTGGGTATCAGTGGTGCGTTAGTGCAAACCTATATGATTGCACGCTTTCCTTTTCTCGGAAATGAAACCGTTAACGCATTACTTGTCAGCATTCGTTCAATCGCAGGTGTTATTTTCGATAACATCCCGCTGCTGTTTGCGATGGGGGTGGCCTATGGTATGAGTCATCGAGACAAGGGGATTGCCGTCTTTGCCTCGGTGGTCGGCTACTTGTCTTTGATCATCACCATGAATATTTGGTTGGTACTTACAGGCAAACTGGCAGACCCTACCATTATGAGCCAAGTGGGGCAAATCAAGGTACTGGGTATACAAACGTTAAATATCAGTGCCGCAGGGGGGATCATTACGGGTTTGATTGCCGCATGGGCGACGGATAAGTTTTATAACCTTGAATTACCAACCGCATTTGCCTTCTTCTCCGGTAAAAAATCTGTGTCTATTATCATGATCGGTTTAATGATTATGGTCGGCGCGTTATTACCGTTCATTTGGGAAGTGTTAGTTCAGGGCTTGATGAAGCTTTCTGCTGTGTTCTTAAGTCCTGTAGGGCCTTTCTTTACGGCCGGTGGCGAGCGTTTATTTATTCCATTTGGCTTACATCATGTTTGGAACGTTTTATTTAGATTTACGGAAGCTGGCGGGACTTATGTTATTGATGGACAAACGTTTGTTGGGGTTGTGCCTGCATTAACGGAAGTTTTATTCAAGCAAGGCCCGAACAGTGAATATTGGGCGATGATGCCAAGCTTGACGCGTTTTATGGCGCAGCAACAAATGTTAGTAACGTTGTTCTTATTTCCTGCGATTGCGTTAGCGATTTATAGAACCTCAAAGAAAGAAAACCGCGCTGAAGTGAAATCCATGTTAGTCACTATGGTATTAACGGCAATGCTTGGAAACGTCACTGAACCCCTTGAATTTACGTTCGTATTTATTGCGCCACTACTGTATTTAATTTATGCCATTATTGTGGGTATCGGTGCTGTCTTACTGTCTTTCGCGGGCGTCGCTATCGGTTATATTCGCGGAACGGTGTTTGACTTTACTATTTTTGGTTTACTGTACGAGCACACTAATTGGATCTTCTTAGTCATTATCGGCAGCTGTTTAGCCGTTGTCACTTACTTCATTTTCTACTGGGCTATCATTAAATTTGATATTAAAACACCGGGCCGCGAAGAGTCGAGTAACCTGAAAAATACGTTAATTAAAGAAAAACGTTATGGGGAAATTGCTGAAATCTTAATTCAGGCGTTAGGCGGCAAACAAAATATCCATAACGTAGATAACTGCATTACCCGTATGCGTATTGATGTCGCAGAAGTGAATCAAATTGATAAAGATTTAATGTTGGAATCAGGATGTACCGCATTCTTCTTTCCATCGGCAAACCACGTCCATGTTGTATATGGACCGAAAGTTGAGTTCGTTCGCAATGCTGTTGATGAAGCAATGAAGAAATAAAGAAGGGATACAAAATGAGAGCACTATACGATTCTAAAAGTAAAACGATAGATGACCGCGGTATTAAAGCGCTGTTATCCAATGAAGCGAAATATTCGACTTGGTTAATGTTTGAGTCCATGTTGGCACAAGCGCAGGCTGAATTAGGTTTTATTCCACAATCTGCGGCAGATGAAATTAAAGAAAAGGCCGTTATTGAAAATATTGATTTTGAAGAAATGAACCGTATCTATCAGAAAATTGGCCATGGCTTTGTCCCTTTTCTAAAGGTGTTAGTGAATGCCTGTTCTGAAGAAAGTGGCAAATACATTCATTACGGTATTACCACGCAAAATATTCAGCAAAGCTCGCAGTTGTATATGATGAAAACGGTGCACAACAAATTTATGTTGTTGCTCGGTGAAATCATCGAAAATTTATCGGGCTTGGCAGAAAAAACCAAACATATGGTGATGCCGGGAAGAACTCATGGCCGCCATGCCATTCCGATTACTTACGGTTATAAAGTGTCTGTCTGGATCAGTGATTTTATCGACTGTTACCAACGGATGAAAGAATGCGAGAAACGCGTATTCACTATTATGATGGGGGGAGCTGTCGGGGCATTTAACTCTATGCCAGGTATTGGTTTGGAGGTACAAAAACGCGTAGCTGAGCTGACGGGTATGCATGCAATGGAAGTGCCATCGAGAAACCTGAGTACCCATAAGTTAGAGTATATGGCGAATTTGGCGTTGATGGCGAATATTTGCCATAAGATTGGCGAAGAAGTGTATAGCACAACATTGGAAGAAATTGCTGAGGTTTCTGAAGGCTTTACGAAAGGGACTGTCGGCAGTAGCACCATGCCACACAAAATTAACCCGAAATTAGCTAAGGGAATTATTGCTAACTCACAGAAACTTTATTCCTTGCCAAGTGTAGGGATGTATTCAGCGGTGAGACCTTATGAAGGGGATAGCAGCTCTTACATGTTATTCGATGGGTTAATTGAAGAATCTTTAGAATTGACGACCGAAATTCTCTTAAGGACGGAAGAGCTTTCTCGAACTCTGGTTCCTCATGAAGAACGAATGTTGCACAACGTACTTAGAAACAAAGGGTTAGATAATACTGAGTATGTGATGATGAAGATGGCAGAAAAATTAGGTAAAGATAAAGCCCACGAATTGTTATACGAAGAAGCGATTAAAACGGCGGCAGATGGCGAAGATTTTTATACTAATTTGACCAAAAATAGTGTGATCACTGCGGCGTTTAGTGATGACGAAATCAAGGCCATGCTAGACCCGAGATCTTATATTGGTTTATCGGTTGAAATTGCAGAAAAAGAAGCGAGACGTGGTCTGGTGGTTTCTCAGGAAATTAAACAGCAATACCAATAAATTTATTGTCAATGAAGGGGTATTTTGGCACAGAGCTACCTGTTACATAGGGTAGCTCTTTTTTATTATGGTTTTAGCCCGTTGTGAAATCCAACGGGCTAAGTGGTTAAGTGAAAAGATTTGTTAGATTTTAGGGGTATGCGGGGAGCGATTGAGCCCTTCCCAGTAAAATTTTATTTCGTTAACCGTTGCTGATTTGTCACCGAATGTTAGATGAGTTTTCAGTATTCCTTTTCCATAATGATCTTCCATACAATCACTCTTAATGGCGTACTTTCCGGTGATCTCATTAAATTTATAATAATTATTCTTTTTGATTTGGTATTGGTTATTAAAGCTAAGCTCATTAACATCACCCTCCACCCTCTTGAGCGAATGGTTAATTTTCAAAGGAATGAGTAGTTCTCTGCTACCTATGTCTATCTTGGTAATGGGCTGAATCATAAAATGTCGTGCTGTATAAAGCCATGCAGACCCCCGCGCCAAGCATTTATTGTCGTCATCATCTTTATCATCTTTAGTAATAATATAACGTGGTTGATAATCAGTCAGTATGGTGCCAATTTTACTTGGGTCAGTATATTCGACCTGTGTGTCATGGCTTTTGCTTGTGACGATATGCAAGCTCTGTTTCCCTTTCGCATGAATCTCAATAGTTAGATCCTTTTTATAAAAATTGATATCAGGCTGATAAGTGATGGTATTTTGTTTACTCCAATCTTGGATCTTTTCGCGTTTAATCTCATGATTACCTGATTTCAAGATAATCTCAATGCTGGAAGGCTTATCATATTCCGTATACTTAATAGGAGGGATAACCACCGTCATTGAATCATCAGTATAGACGGGTAGCCACTGAGTGCCCCCGCGTACCTCTTTGCCGTTATTGCGATAGATAACATTAATGGGTGGCAGGTTAGGTTTCGCATAAATTTTCGAGGTGTATGAGCTTTCTGAATCCTCATAGTAATCATTATTCTTAATAGCGAGGGTTAGCTGAACTTTCCCTTTTTCTAACCTATTGATAACCCCATTTGGTTCAATGTTGATGATGTTATTATCACTTGAGCTCCATTTTGCCTCCGCTTTAGCAGGGATGGTGGTTTGAGCTTGCTGCAAGTTAAAGTAAGCTTTTTCATCAGTGGCTTCTTGCTCTGGGGTGGCAAAATGAATGTTCACCCGTGCTTTGGAAAGTTCATAAGTCATTTCTTGGCTATCGGCTAAGAATTGCTCCGTTTCTTTGCTATTAACGATTAACTTTGCTACCCCTGGTTTTACTTGGATAATTTCACCTGTTTGGAAGTCAACGTGGGCAATATTGGCATTTTTGCTGAGAAATTCTACAGGAAGGGTGGATGCATCACCATTGTCGAATGTAGGCGTAATCTTTGGCTTTGACCCATCATCCCATACGGCGGTGACGGTTTTACTGCTGATTAACTTAAGCTTTGGCTTTGCTTTTGCCACGTCTAGCTCATAGCTCACTTCTGCAGATTTATAGATGCCATTACCATCAATACGTGCCCAAATCTTAGTATGACCTGCTTTTTTCAGTTTAATTTCCCCTAGGTCATTCACCGTCGCAATACTGGTGTTATCACTTGACCACCTTGGCGTAAAACCATTAGGTAGGCCTTTAATTGTTTGCCCTGAATTGGTTTTAGATGAGTAAGTGAGTTTTTTTACATTATCATCAAAACTTAATATGGGTGTGATCGCATCAATTTTTATCTCAATAGGTTGGGCGATGGTTTGATTACCCACTTTTGCTATTAATTTCACTGGGCCTTTTCCTGCCGCACTGAAAGATGCAGTCGCTTTGGCAGTATATTGGCCATCTTGCTGCTCGGTGACTTTGCCAATAACGAAATCACTTGCGGTGGCATCGCTTTTAATGTCGATAACTTGTTTTAGCGCTGGGTTGCCGAAGCTATCTTGCAGTTTCACTGTCAATAACACCTCTTCTTTGCCATCGGGACCAATATCGGTTTTATTGGTGGTGAAGGTTGAAAGCTGTGGGTCGATAGCATTTGCGACGACTTGAACAGCATCTGCCTTTTTCTCAACTTTGTCAGATAACACCGCATTCATGATCAGTTCCCCCGCATGTTGGCTAGTGAGTTTGATCTCTGCTTTCCCTTGTGCATTGGTGGTTGATGAATGTGGGAACGGATTTGATTTGCCTCGCAAGTGCCATGACACATTCACATCAGAAAGTGGGTTTTGGTATTGATCCACAATCGTGGCTTTATAAGTAACGCCCGAGTTATCACCCGCTTTAATAGTTTTTTTGTCTGAAACTAAGCTGGTGATATGCCAACTCGTTTTATCACCGAGAGTACGTAGTGTTTTGGTTTGCGCAATGGTTGTTCCGTTAAGTTTTACGGATAACTCACCACTACCTGATTTGTTACTGGTGACCACGGCTTGATAATTTCCGGGTAGCAAAGTAGCCTCTGTCACTGGGCCAATGGAAATATCAGCGTTAGCGCTTTTAACAGTAATCGCTGTGGCTTGGTGAGTTAATACATTACCGAATTGATCCTTAAGAATAATATTTAAGCGTGATGAGCTACCTGCAATAATTGTTGAAGGCGTGAGCTCTAATAGGGTTTTACTGATATCAATCGTTCCTTGTTCAAAACGAACGACGGGGGCATTTTTGCTATTTTGTGAGGCCAAATTGACTGTTTGTGTCACTCAGAACCTCGGCTGACGTTTAGTCTTAAAGACCAAGCTTATTTTTTAACACTTCATACGGTGTTTTACCAGCATGAGCTGAGTGGGGGCGATGACAATTATAAAATGCCTCCCATTCA
>NZ_JBKQGZ010000021.1:0-94016 GCF_050487165.1 Providencia sp. Me31A | reverse complement strand
AAAGAATGTTTACTGTCGTTTGATTTCCGAAGAAACCAAATTACCTATTAGTTCATATATATGAATTAACGTGTTAGTCACTCTTCAAGACTTAAAATCAAATATTTTTTTGATAGTGTCCTGTGAGCGCCCACACAGATTGTCTGATAAATTGTTAAAGAGCGTTGCAACTCATCTTTCGATGTTCGACACCTAATTTCGTTAACCGGGTCGTTGTTGCGAGGTGTCGTATATTACGTTTTTTATTTAGAAAGTCAAGCATTTATTTTTAACTTTTTCTTTCTCACCTCTGTTATCACGGGGCTTTAAGATTTTCTTCGAGCCGGTTTATCGTGACAACGGATGCGCATTATAGGGAGCCGAAAAAATCTCGCAAGTGTTTTTTTAATATTCTTTATCGACAGCTGGTTTATTAAACAAAAAGCGTAAAATAACTACGTATTGTTGATAATACCACCTATAGACCGTCAAACTCATCGGCAAATATCGCGACACTATCCCAATTGGTATATTCAATTTCAGTGCTAGGGTCAGTGGGGCCATCCGTCATTTTCATGATTAAGCGGATCATTGTCCTATCAAACCATTTATAACGTGGATAAAAGAGCGCTCCAGCGAAAACCGATTTCAATGTTGGCTTCCACGGACAAGCTTCTAAAAACTTACGAGTATATGCGTTAGTTTCTACCGTGTTTTTACCTTCTTTTCTCGCCGTCAGGTTTACAGCAAAAAAAGCCGTTTTCATTGCATTTAGTTGAGTCTGATGCGAAGTTGCAAAACGCAGTAATTTTTTATTGAAATGACCATAACGAATTGATGCGCCCACCAGTACCTTATCATAAGCTGATATGTTAAAACCTTGGTCTGTATTCAAATCACGTATATCACACTCACGCCCTAAGTTACGTAACTGTTCCGCTATTTTTAAAACTATTTTCTTAGTTTGCCCATCCGTACTTGAATGTAAAAGTAAATAACTCATTATCATTCCTAGATTATTATCATTTCTATTATAATTAGAGTGCACTAATAAATAGACTGTATTCAACTATTCACGCCAGAAAGTTGGAGTCAGTAGCACTAATAAAGTAAATACTTCCAAACGCCCAAATAGCATTGTCACCACAAGAATCCATTTACCTGTTGGATTCATGGACGTGAAGTTGTCTGCTACAGTCCCAAGACCTGGCCCCAGATTATTAAGCGTGGTCGCTATCGCTGAAAATGCAGAAAATTCATCGACACCTGTTGCGATGAGCAATAATAAGCTAACGACAAAGACAAGGGCATATGCGGAAAAGAACCCCCAAACGGCTTCGATGATCCTTTCAGGAAGTGCGCGCTGTCCCAATTTGATTGTGTAGACCGCATTTGGATGAACTAAGCGTTTTAACTCACGCGAACCTTGTAAGAAAAGTAATAAGATACGAATAACTTTTAATCCGCCCCCTGTTGAACCCGCACACCCCCCCACAAATGCAGCACATAATAGTAGCATCGGTAAGAAAAGAGGCCAGCCAGAAAAGCTGTCTGTCGTAAAACCTGCCGTTGTCGCCATTGATACAACTTGGAAGAATGCCTGATCAAGAGTTTGTCCAAAGGTTCCATAAACTGAGTGGTACATAAGTACTAAGGTACAAATCACCACTAAAACAAACTGGAAGCTGATAAACATTCTGAATTCAGTATCACGCCAATAAATTCCTAGACTGCGCCCTGTTAATACAGCAAAGTGCAAGCCAAAGTTACACCCTGATATAATAAGAAAGACACCAATGATAGTGTTTATCGCAGGGCTATTAAAATAGCCAATGCTTGCATCATGCGTAGAAAAACCACCAATTGCAATTGTCGAGAAGCTATGAGAAATAGCATCAAAAACGTCCATGCCCGCAATCCATAAAGCTACGGCACATATAATCGTCAATAAAACATAAATAAGCCACAACGTTTTTGCTGTTTCGGCAATTCGGGGGCGCATTTTATTATCTTTCAAAGGCCCTGGCATTTCAGCTCGATAGAGCTGCATCCCCCCAACCCCCAGTAACGGTAAGATAGCAACTGCAAGTACGATGATACCCATACCGCCCAACCACTGAAGCATTTGTCGGTAAAATAATATGGCCTTAGGTAAGGCATCGAGGCCAGTTAGGGTCGTTGCCCCTGTTGTAGTTAACCCTGAAAAAGATTCAAAAAAGGCATCAGTGACAGATAAGTTAGGCCTTTCTGAGAAAATAAAAGGTAATGCTCCAACACTTCCCAATACAGTCCAAAACAAGACAACAATGAGAAAACCTTCTTTTGCTTTGAGTTCATGTCGACTATTTCGAGTAGGTAACCACAGAAAAAGCCCAATCAACAAAGCGGTGATAAAAGTTTGGCTAAAAGCACGCCCTGCACCATCGCGATAAATTAACGCAACAATACCCGGTATGACCATGGTAAAAGAGAAGATAATGACAAGCAGCCCGACTATACGGGTTATTGCACGAAAATGCATTCGGCAGGTTCCTTGCTAAAACAGTTTACTATTGAGGTTCTGACGTAAGCGTTAAAGTACCACGACTTATATCACGTAATTTATCATTAGCCTCCTGCTCAAGAGTAGCAGGAATTGCAATTTGCAAAGAGACAGTTTCATTATAATCACTGTGCAAGATCACGCCATTTACCTGAACGAGTAACTGTTCAATCCCATTAATTAACGAATAGTCACAAACTAGGTTAAATACTTTTTGTGGCACTTTAGTTTGCGTTGGTAAAATTTTCAACGCTTGTTGTGCCCCATTACCATATGCTTTAACTAACCCGCCCGTTCCAAGTTTGATTCCACCAAAGTAACGCACAATTACACAGGTGACTTCTCCTAAATTACTCCCCAGTAATTGAGCAATAATCGGTTTACCTGCTGTTCCTGTTGGTTCACCATCATCAGAAAATCCTAATTGTTGAGAGTCATCAGGTCGACCTGCGACAAATGCCCAGCAATGGTGCCGAGCATCTGGGTATTGAGCTTTGATAGATTGAATATAATCTTTCGCAGCCTCAATACCTTCTGTATGTGCTAAATATGTAATAAACCGACTTTTTTTAATTTCCTCAGTAAAGGAGACTGTTTCGGCCGGCACTAAATAAGGTTTCATTAACGTAAGTGTAAATCTCGTGTCATATTTTCAATACTATCCGAATAGATCACGATATTGTCTTCAATACGGATCCCGCCATACGGTTTGAAAAACTCGATTTTATCCCAATTAAAATGTTGGCTAAACTCCCCGTTTCTCCATTCAGATAACAGAGATTCAATAAAGTAGAGTCCCGGCTCAATCGTTAACACCATTTTAGGTTCTATTACACGAGTGCAACGTAAGAATGGATACATTTTAGGAGCGCTAAGATGTGTACCGCTATCATCTTGCATAAACCCTGCTGCATCATGAACTTGCAAACCTAAAGGATGACCTAAGCCATGAGGAAGAAATGGTGTTGTCAGGCCATTTTCTACCATAGACTCTTCGCTAATGTCTTTAATAATATCATGCTTAGTAAGGATTTTAGCAATTCGATGGTGCATATCCACATGGTAATCGGTATAGCGGACACCTGCTTTGATAGTATCGATAAGTGCAAGTTGTTCCGTATTCATGTCTGCAACTAATTCAGCAAACTCATCTTTACCTTTAGCTGCATACGTTCTAGTTATATCAGCAGCATAACCGTTATATTCCGCGCCTGCATCAATCAAGAAGCTACGGAGTTCATTAGGAGCAGTTTGTTGTAACTTGGTGTAATGTAGTACAGCTGCATTTTCATTCAATGCGATAATGTTGCCATAAGGAACATTCGTATCGCGATGACCAGTTGCTTGCAGGTAGCTAATATTAATATCAAATTCACTCATTCCAGTGTGAAATGCTTCTCGTGCCGCAAGATGCCCATTAACCGCCATTTTTTGCGCTTCACGCATGCAATAAAGCTCATAATCTGTCTTATAAGAACGGTGAAAATGATAATAATCGAGAACAGGTTTTGGATTGATATTATGCAACGAGATCCCTAATGACTCAGCTCTTGCTGTTGCAGAACCAATATATGCCACATTTTCTTTCGGTAGATTTGCTAGGAAGACTTTGATGTCATCCGCATTTTTTAAGTGGATAAGCTCTACATCGTTTGTCCAGAAACTATTAGGTAGCGGTTCAACGCTGTGCCAATAGTCAACAGGGGAATAGAACCAGAGCTTCGGTTTATTGATGCCATCAACAAGTAACCATGAATGAGGAACATCCGTAATAGGAACCCAAGCTTTAAAATGTGGATTAACTTTAAAAGGGTAGTCACTATCATCAAGAAAGATGCGTAGTGGTTCACCTGAATGAATCAATATGGCATCTAATTTGCTGCGCTGTAAAACTTGCTGAGTTCTGTGTTGTAGCGTTTTAATATGATCAGCGTAGAGTGCAGTCAGTTTTTCCATTTCCTTCAACCTTTCAGCATTAATTAGAAAATCCAAGCTTACCACGTTCTATTATTAACGGATATGCACCCTATCATGGATCGTTATTAATTAATTGATATATAATACATTTATCATTTAGACCTTTAATTATTTCACTTAATTGCTGTGACCAATCTTCCATTTTTGTCATTAACCATTTGCAATTAATTAACATTCTAGTCACACTCTTTTCATCTGGTCATACCAGATAATATCATCACGTAAAGGAGAGCAGAATGCTTTATCAAAGTGAAACAATCTATGTTCAATGGTTGAAAAAAGGGATTGCAGAACTGGTTTTTAACTCACCAGGGCCAATTAATAAATTGGATACCCACACCGTTGCTTCACTTGATGAAGCCGTGTCTGTACTTGAGCAACAAACCGATCTGCAAGGTGTTATTTTTCGTTCTGATAAACCCACTTTTATTGTCGGAGCTGACATTAAAGAGTTTTTGTCACTGTTCGATGCATCAAAGGAAACACTCAGTGGTTGGTTAGAATATGCAAATAGTATTTTCAATCGTATTGAAGATTTACCCGTACCAACCATTTGCGCCATTAATGGCTATGCCTTAGGCGGTGGCTGTGAATGTGTCCTATCTACAGATTTTCGTATCGCCTCACCAGATATACGCATTGGACTTCCTGAAACTAAACTTGGGATTATGCCTGGGTTTGGCGGATCAGTACGTTTACCTCGATTAATTGGTTTGGATAGTGCTTTAGAAATTA
This sequence comes from Providencia sp. Me31A, assembly GCF_050487165.1. Taxonomy (NCBI): domain Bacteria; kingdom Pseudomonadati; phylum Pseudomonadota; class Gammaproteobacteria; order Enterobacterales; family Morganellaceae; genus Providencia; species Providencia sp. Me31A. Next base: position 88,783 of record NZ_JBKQGZ010000021.1, on the reverse strand, counting down.
TCACTGCGGGGAAAGACGTCAATGCATCCCAAGCATTAAAGTTGGGTCTTATTGATGCGATTGTCGAGACAGAGGTATTGTCACAATCTGCATTATCAGTCCTTGAATCTGCTATTGCAGGTAAGCTCGATTGGCAGAAGAAGCGCCAACCAAAGCTGTCGGCTCTACAGTTGAGTCCGATTGAGCAAACCATGAGTTTTAATGTGGCTAAAGGCATGGTGTACCAAGTTGCAGGAAAACATTATCCTGCACCAATGGCCGCCGTAAACACCATTGAAAAAGCGGCAAACTGTACACGTGATGATGCTTTAAAACACGAAACGGCCACATTCGTTCCCCTTGCACATAGCGATGTTGCCCGAGCATTAGTCAGTATTTTCTTGAATGACCAATTAGTTAAATCCAATAGCAAGAAAATATCACAACACGTTAGCGCTCCTGCACATGCTGCCGTATTAGGTGCAGGTATTATGGGCGGTGGCATAGCCTACCAATCAGCAAGTAAAGGCGTACCTGTTTTAATGAAGGATATCAATGAGAAATCATTGGACTTAGGCGTTAAAGAAGCACAAAAACTGTTAAATAATCAATTCGAAAGAGGAAAAATTACTGCGGCTAAAATGGCAACCACCCTAGCTGCAATACATCCTTCACTTTCTTATGCAGGTATTGAAAATAGCGAGATCGTAGTCGAAGCCGTTGTTGAGAACCCTAAAGTTAAAGCCACGGTATTGTCAGAGGTCGAATCACTCATTTCACCGGATACATTGCTAGCGTCAAACACATCGACTATCCCAATTTCGATACTCGCCAATTCGTTAAAACGCCCAGAAAATTTCTGTGGAATGCATTTTTTTAACCCCGTACACCGTATGCCATTAGTTGAGATTATTCGAGGAAAACAAACCTCTGACGATACTGTCGCGAAAGTGGTTGCCTATGCAAATAAGATGGGGAAAACCCCAATCGTTGTTAATGACTGCCCTGGATTTTTTGTTAATCGTGTTCTTTTTCCTTACTTTGCAGGTTTTAACCTACTACTGCAAGATGGTGCGGATTTCAGGGAAATTGATAACGTCATGGAAAAAGAATTTGGGTGGCCAATGGGGCCTGCTTATCTTCTTGATGTAGTCGGTATTGATACTGCTTTTCATGCTGAGCAAGTTATGGCTCAAGGTTTCCCTGAGAGAATGAGCAAAACAGGTAAAAACGCCATTGATGTTATGTTTGAGCAACAACGTTTTGGGCAAAAAAATGGTAAAGGTTTTTATCAATATGAAAAAGATAAAAAAGGTAAGCCTAAGAAAATTTATGACCCTAAAACCGATGAGTTGTTAAATACGATTAGCCAAACAAAACGTTCATTTACTAAAGAAGAAATTATTGCTCGCATGATGACTCCGATGATCAACGAGGTCGTTCGTTGTTTAGAAGAAGGCATTATTCAGAGCCCATCTGATGCAGACATTGCGCTTGTTTATGGTTTAGGTTTCCCACCATTTAGAGGCGGCGTATTTTGCTATTTAGATACCTTAGGTAGCCAATCTTACTTGAAAACTGCCGAGTCATTAGAATATTTAAGTCCACTTTATCAAGCACCTGCTGGCTTAAAAGAAAAAGCAGTTACTAATGCAAGATATTACCCACTGCCACCTGTAGTGGCCATCGATGTCAAAAAAGTTGCGAGGGGTTAATTTTATGGAAAATGTCGTCATTATTGATGGAATACGTACACCAATGGGCCGTTCAAAAGGTGGAGTATTTCGCCATGTAAGGGCTGAAGACCTTTCTGCGCACCTCATGAATGCTATTTTTGAACGTAATCCAAACGCCAGTAAAAAAGAGTTAAATGACATCATATGGGGCTGTGTTCAACAAACACTGGAGCAAGGGTTTAATATTGCCAAAAATGCTGCATTACTAACTGATATCCCACATACAGTTCCAGCAGTTACAGTGAATCGCCTTTGTGGCTCATCGATGCAAGCTGTGCATGATGCCAGCCGGCTCATTATGACTGGTGATGCAAACTCGGTATTAATTGGTGGAGTTGAACATATGGGGCACGTACCAATGACCCATGGTATTGATTTCAACTCCAAATTAACATTGCGTGTCGCAAAGGCCGCGGGAGCCATGGGTCTGACCGCTGAGATGTTAGCAAAAATGTACAAAATTAGTCGTGAAGAACAAGATTCCTTTGCCCTACGGTCTCACCAATTAGCAGCACAGGCAACAAAAAATGGAAAATTTAATAATGAGATCGTTTCTATCAATGGACATGATGCCAATGGCAATCTTATTTCGGTTGATTATGATGAAGTAATCCGTTTTGATGCGAGTCTGCAAGGTTTGGCTGCGCTTCGCCCCGCATTTGACCCTGTAAGTGGTACTGTCACCGCAGGAAATTCATCAGCTTTATCCGATGGTGCATCTGCCATGTTATTAACCAGTGAGCATTACGCCAAACAAAACGGAATAAAGCCCAGAGCTAAAATTCGAGCAATGGCCGTAGTAGGTTGCGATCCGTCGATAATGGGTTTTGGCCCAGTACCCGCCAGTGAATTAGCGTTAAAACGTGTGGGGCTGTCACTGAATGACATTGATATCATTGAGTTAAATGAGGCATTTGCGGCACAATCTATCGCCTGTCTAAAAGGGTTGAAATTAACCGAAAATCAATTAGATGAGAAAGTAAATCTTAGTGGAGGAGCTATTGCTTTAGGTCATCCTCTCGGGTGTTCAGGAGCAAGGATCACAACAGCTTTACTCAACCAGTTAGAACAAAAAGACAAGCAATTTGGTTTAGCAACCATGTGTATTGGATTTGGCCAAGGTATCGCCACAATTATTGAACGTGTTTAGCATTAGTTTTCGCAAACATTGCGTTTTGTCGATGTTCCCGCCTAGTCAGGGGCGGGTTTTTTTATCTTTTTCTGACAGAATATCTGTAACTCATTACCCGATTATAGGTAGGCGGCAAACGAAGATATCACTAGGCGCGTAGATAACGACGTGACTAGAAGAGCTGGGTGAAGCTAGCACTCCTACCGTTTGAAATACTTCTATTTTAAACACAACCCAAGCAGGCTTAACCCTCATCGTTCAGATTGTAGGTAGGCGGCAAACGAAGATATCCCTAGGAGCGTAGATAACTACGTGACTAGGGGAGCTGAGTGAAGCCAACAACCCTACAATTTGAAATATGGCTATTTTAAAAACAATCCAATCGCAGGTTTAACCCTCATAGTTCAGATTGTAGGTAGGCGGCAAACGAAGATATCCCTAGGAGCGTAGATAACGACGTGACTAGGGGAGCTGAGTGAGGCCAACACCCCTACAATTTGAAATATGGCTATTTTAAAAACAATTCAATCGCAGGTTTAACCCTCATAGTTCAGATTGTAGGTAGGCGGCAAACGAAGATATAACTAGGAGCGTAGAATAACTACGTGACTAGGGGAGCTGAGTGAAACTAACCCCTTGCAATTTGAAATATGGCTATTTTAAAAACAATTCAATCGCAGATTTAACCCTCATAGTTCAGATTGTAGGTAGGCGGCAAACGAAGATATCCCTAGGAGCGTAGATAACTACGTGACTAGAGGAGCTGAGTGAAACTAACCCCTTGCAATTTGAAATATGGCTATTTTAAAAACAATTCAATCGCAGATTTAACCCTCATCGTTCAGATTGTAGGTAGGCGGCAAACGAAGATATCCCTAGGAGCGTAGATAACTACGTGACTAGGGGAGCTGAGTGAGGCCAACACCCCTACAATTTGAAATATGACGGGCTAAATGAATTCGTAAGCATCACCAAACAACTGCTCAGCTTTAGCATTACGCTCATTACAAAAACGGTCTCTGGCGATTTTAGCCATTTCAAAACGCCCGGCAATATAAATATCATGAGCAGATAAATCACCAAAATCCTCTAATACTGCGCTAAGCACGGTACCTGTTCGCCCCCGCCATAACTCATCTGGCTGTTCAACGACTGGCGTAATTTTTAGGTTTGGATGGTTTTCACTTAAGGCTTGGAGTTCTCCAAGATCATACAAATGCTCTAATTGACGACCACCCCAGTAGAAAGTGATATCACGGTTAGGGTTTTCAGCTAAAGCCGCCAATAGTACTGAATGGGTATAAGAAAAACCTGTACCACCTGCAATTAAAATCATTGCATTAGAGCTGTTTGCTCGAAACCATGCTTTTCCGTGAGGTATATCAATATCAATACGCTTACTCTCTAAAATTCTATCCATGACAGCCATCGCATATAAATTGATTTCGGATGCACCTATATGTAGTTCAATAGTTTCTTTATTATGAGGAGTGGAAGCCATTGAAAATGGTCGCTTATCTCGCTCATCCATCACGACCATTAAATATTGCCCCGCTTTAAAGTGAAAGGGACCATCTGGCAACAAAATAACCCGATAAACCGTATCCGTGATAGATTCGACAGATGTAACTTTACAGCTTAAAGTTGCCATGATTTCCCTCTTATTTTTCAAAAATATTTAATTGTTCCCAAATATCATCAATACGAGATTTAACGCTATCTGTCATGACAATAGGACGCCCCCATTCACGATCAGTTTCACCGGGCCACTTATTAGTAGCATCGAGCCCCATTTTTGAACCTAGGCCTGAAACTGGTGAGGCAAAATCAAGGTAGTCTATCGGTGTATTTTCCATCATGACGGTATCGCGGGCAGGGTCCATCCGCGTTGTAATGGCCCAAATAACATCTTTCCAATCACGCGCATTGATATCATCATCACAAACAATAACAAATTTAGTGTACATGAATTGACGCAGGTATGACCAGACCCCCATCATGACTCTTTTTGCGTGCCCTGCATATTGCTTCTTCATTGTAACCACCGCTAGGCGATATGAACAACCTTCCGGAGGCAAATAAAAATCTACAATTTCAGGAAATTGCTTTTGTAAGATAGGAACCAATACTTCATTTAAGGCTTCCCCCAGCACCGCTGGCTCATCTGGTGGCCTACCGGTATAGGTGGAATGGTAGATGGCATCACGGCGCTGAGTCACATGCGTTACTGTAAATACGGGAAAATGATCTATTTCATTATAGTAACCAGTATGGTCACCATAGGGACCTTCTGGTGCCACTTCACCTGGCTCTATATACCCTTCTAAGATAATTTCAGCACCAGCGGGGACTTCAAGATCATTCGATATACACTTCACCACCTCAGTCTTATTACCCCGTAATAGACCGGCAAAGGCGTACTCAGATAACGTATCAGGTACAGGCGTTACTGCCCCCAAAATTGTTGCAGGATCTGCGCCTAAAGCAACTGCCACAGGAAATTTTTCACCTGGGTGTGCCTGACACCATTCTTGGAAATCAAGCGCACCACCACGATGAGATAACCAACGCATAATGACTTTATTCTTACCAAGTACTTGTTGACGATAAATACCTAAGTTTTGGCGCTCTTTATGGGGACCTTTAGTGACGGTCAGTCCCCATGTAATTAATGGTGCTGCATCTTCCGGCCAACAATGCATTACAGGGATTTTAGTAAGGTCAACATCCTCGCCAGCCCAAATTTGCTCCTGACAAGGAGCCGAGCTTAGGCGCTTCGCAGGCATATTCAAGACTTGCTTGAATTTTGGCAGTTTATCGAAAAGATCACGGAAACCTTTTGGAGGGTCAGGCTCTTTTAGAAAGGCCAGTAACTTGCCAACATCATGAAGCGCTTTTATGTCTTCCTGCCCCATCCCCATAGCAACACGCTTGGTTGTACCAAAAAGGTTACATAACACTGGCATGTTATACCCTTTGGGGTTTTCAAATAATAAGGCCGGCCCCCCTGCTCTTAGTGTACGATCGGCAATTTCAGTCATTTCCAAATAGGGATCGACTTCCATTGTAATGCGTTTTAACTCGCCTTGTTTTTCAAGCTGCGAGATGAAATCTCTAAGGTCACGATATTTCATTATCTTCTTTCATTGTTGCAGAGGGAGTCCTATTATAAGACGTCCGGCCAAGGTTACAAGTTACTGCCTAAAACACCTTAAAATCAATCTTTTTCTCGCTAAACATACTATTTCAAAGGCAATCAAAAGGGACTAATTTTTTTAATGATAATGTGTCGAACTGCTCAGGGAACGTTTTATTGTGCTGGAATAATTTAAAACCTTCACCTTTTCCGCTGAAATAATGAAGTTCATTACCTTTAATTTGTAAGCCACTTCCTTCACGTAAAGCAATAACCACCTCATGGGGATTAATCACACAAAATTCTTGTAATCTTTCATCACGAGTTTCCCCCATATGTCCTGAAATATTAGCATCAATATAGTGGGGGTTAATTTGCATTGGGAATAAGCCAAGTGATGGCATAATCGCAGCATTACTTACTGGCATATCATTTGTTGTACGAATGCTTGGTGTAGCAACATTACATCCAGCACTCCAGCCAATATAAGGTACACTGCGCTCTCTAACAGCTCGTTGGATTGCAACAATTAGGCCATTTTCATGTAAACACTTATTAAGCCACCAAGTATTACCACCACTGACCAGAATACATTCTGCTTGTTCAATCGCTTCAACTGGACTGGAAAAATGCTCAATTGAAGTCACTTTGATACCTAAAGCTTCTGAAAGTTGTTCAGCTCTTTCATCATGTGAACCACGCAGGATAGCATAAGGAACCAAAACCGCTGATTTGATATTTTTACCGGTGATCATTTCGTTAATACGAGGTAAAGCGTAGCTGAGCCATACAGGGTTACCTGGTAGCTTGCCATTACTCAACAAAAAGATATCCATTGTATCTCCTATTAATTGACTTTTATGTTACAAATGTACTTGAACCCATATTAGATTAATATCGATTTAAGGATATAAATAATATTGTGCTACTACGCATTAGTCACACTGTCATGTCGTAATTTGCTATCATAGCTATAATGTTGCCATCTGGAATTAAAATAATGGAAAAGTGGTATCTGCTTTATTGCAAACGAGGTCAAATCGAGCGCGCTATTGAGCACTTGAATCGACAGGATGTTATATGCATGACCCCTATGACAGAAATGGAAAAAATTGTTAGAGGTAAGAGAACAACGGTACAAGAAGCGTTGTTCCCAAACTATTTATTTGTGAAATTTGATCATAACGAGATCCATACCACAACCATTCAATCAACTCGTGGAGTCAGCCATTTTATTCGTTTTGGACAACTGCCTGTAGAAGTCCCTGAAAAAATTATTGAATTGTTACAACAAACACCACTTAGCCATTTTGTTGCTCCTGATATGCCAATGAAAGGTGATAAAGTTACGATTACAGAAGGCATTTATGCAGGGGTTCAGGCTATTTTTGATGAACCTAACGGTGAATATCGGTCAATACTTTTACTGAATATTTTGAATAAAAGTGTACCTAAAGTAGTTGAAAACACGCAATTTAAGAAGAATGTAGATTAAAACCTTTTACCTACAAAAAAGCCCTTCATATCAAGGGCTTTTAATATCCATTGAGATAAACCGTCGTTTAAGACTCTTGGTTCTCTTCTTCGTCACTTTCTTGACGATTCCGCCCTTTACCTACATAGAAATTAGAAAGTAAAACTCCTAGCTCAAACAGTAAATACATGGGAACGGCAAGCAAGGTTTGGGAGAGAACATCTGGTGGTGTTAGGAACATCCCCACAATAAATGCCCCTACTAAAATATAAGGACGCTTACGTTTTAGTGATTCCGGTGTCGTAACGCCAGTCCAACACAATAAGATAATTGCAATTGGAACCTCAAATGCCGCGCCAAAGGCCATAAACAACGTCATGACAAAACTGAGGTATTTACTGATATCTGGAATAAAGTTAACACTATCTGGTGTTGTTTTTACAAAGAAGCCAAAGGCTAATGGGAAAACAACAAAATAGGCAAACGCCATCCCTAAATAAAATAAAAAACTACTTGAAACAAGCAATGGCAACATCAGTTTACGTTCATGCTTGTATAAAGCCGGTGCAATAAACGCCCAAATTTGATAGAGAATAACAGGGATCGATACAAATACCGAAACCATCATTGTCAATTTAATTGGGGTAAAAAATGTTGACGCCACATCTGTCGCACTCATTTGCGAGCCCACTGGCAACTTATCAATCAAAGGAGCAGCTACCAATCGGTAGATATCATTTGAAAAATAAGCAAGCGCAGCGAAAACAATCAAAACTGTAATTAAACAGTTGAGCAGTCGTTTACGAAGCTCAATGAGGTGGCTAATAAGTGGTTGTGTATCATTTACAGCCATGTGTTATTTTTCACTTTCAATTTGATTTGAGTTTTTTGCTTTAGCATCAAGCGGCTCTGCTGCTTTTACGACGGTTGAATCTTCTTCTCTTTCATCCTCAACAACGGCGGCCATTTTAGCTGCATATTCAGGATCGGGGTCAGATTCTTGAGTTTGCTGAGGGTTATCCTTCGCATCTTTTACAGCACTATCGTAACTGTCAGTGAGCTCTTTTGCTTTATTTAACTCTGTTTCAATATCGTTCGTTGTTGCTTGATAGCCACTTTTAAGCGACTGTGCTGCTGTACGCAATTCTTCCATAGACTGCTTAAGTTCAGGAGAAAGCGCTTCAAGATTCGCTTTTTCTTCAACTTTTTTCAGAGTATCTTGCAATTCTTGTAACTTCAGTTCTTGCGATAACTCATTTTGTACATTAGCTGCCATAGAACGCATTGCACGAATCCAACCAGCAACAGTTCTCACTGCCACTGGTAAGCGCTCAGGCCCCAGAACAACAAGACCAATAACCGCAACAAGCAATAGCTCACTAAAACCTATGTCAAACACGGTTTAACCCTGCTCTTTATTTTTGCTCTCAACTGGGCTTTCTTTTTTTTCAGTAGCCTGTTGTTCAGTAATGTTTTTAGTCGCAAAGTCTGCGTCTTGTTTTTCTTGCTCTACTTTTGCTTTTTCATCATCATTCATAGCTTTTTTAAAGCCTTTAAGAGATTCACCCAAGTCAGAACCTAAAGAACGTAATTTCTTGGTGCCGAAAATCAAAATAATAAGCAAAGCAATAATAATTAGTTGCCAAGGACTACCGAAAGCAGCCATTGCAATAGTTGATTCCATTGTTAATACCTCTATAGTTTTGGGATCAATGTTGTTGGATCTATTATATACAACCAACACAAAATACGGAAATGTTCACAGCCTTATAAACTTGTCGCAAAACAAAGTTTACTTAACTTTCCTCTGTTTTACACCAGCCAAACAACCAAGATAAGACACCCGCGGTCATAAACACGACGGCTAACTGCTTAAAATCCGAAATAAAAAACAAACTACCGCATAAGATAAATGTTGCTCCTATTCCTAGAAGGAATTGGGACTTACGCTGTTTATTTCGCTGATTTTTCAATTGTTGCGTTAATTGATCAATATTTGACTGCAAGTATTTATGCTGTCTCAAAGCACCGTATATTAAATCAGGAATTTCTGGCATTTTTTCTGCCCAATAAGGTGCTTTTTCTTTTAATGCTTGGGTGATCGCAGGCAACCCGACTTGGCTATGAACCCAGTCCTCTAAGAAGGGTTTCGCTGTTTTCCATAGATCAAGTTGAGGATATAACTGGCGCCCTAAACCTTCTACGTATAATAGCGTTTTTTGTAATAATACTAGCTGTGGTTGAACTTCCATATTAAAACGACGTGCTGTATTAAATAAGTTTAATAAGACATGTCCAAATGAAATTTCAGCTAGTGGTTTTTCAAAAATAGGTTCACACACGGTACGGATAGCAAATTCAAAATCTTCTACGTTTGTGTCTGGTGGTACCCAACCAGAGTCAACGTGTAGTTCAGCAACTTTCCGGTAATCACGGTTAAAGAAGGCAATGAAATTTTCCGCTAGGTAACGTTTATCTTCTTTATTTAATGACCCAACAATCCCACAGTCTATACCAATATAGAGAGGATCTTCTGGGTGTTCATAACTCACAAAGATATTACCAGGATGCATATCCGCATGGAAAAAACTGTCACGGAAAACTTGGGTGAAAAAAACTTTTACGCCCCGCTCCGCGAGTAACTTCATGTTTGTTCCCTGCGCTTTTAAAGCAGCAATATCAGAAACAGGTATCCCATAAATACGTTCCATCACCATCACATTTTCACGACAGTAATCAGGATAAACTTCTGGTATATAAAGCATTGAACTATTTTCGAAGTTACGTCTAAGTTGAATTGCATTTGCGGATTCACGTAATAAATTTAGCTCATCTATTAATGTTTTTTCATATTCACGTACGACTTCTTTTGGACGTAAACGTCTACCATCTGGTAACAAAGGAACCCAGTTTGCAATACGATACATTAATTTAATATCTGCCTTGATGATCGGTAGGATATCAGGGCGGATCACTTTAATGACAACATCTTTGCCATTTTCTTTTAGCTTAGCAGTGTGGACTTGGGCAATGGATGCCGAAGCTAAAGCTTGCTCATCAAAATCATCAAACCACTGCTCAAGTGGTCCACCAAGAGATTCCTCTATATAACCTCTCGCCAATTTACCATCAAAACTAGCAACTTTATCTTGTAAAAGCGAAAGTTGATCCGCAATTGCGGGGGGGAAAAGATCACGGCGAGTCGATAACATTTGCCCAAACTTAATCCAAACTGGCCCCAATTCTTGTAATGCCAGACGAAGCCTCTCACCTAACTCTTTGTCTTTATGCTTATTTCTGATCCAAAAAAAACCTAAACGCCCAATTCTTAGTGGGAGTGTTAGTTTAATTTTAGGAATTAACTCATCTAATCCGTAAGAGAGAAAAACCCGAACAATGAAGTAAAGTCGTTTTATTTCACTGGGCGTCATTCTTCTCCTCCAGTTGGCTTAAGCGTTGTTCAAGCGCACTCATTGAGCTTTCAACTTGTTCAACCTCATCACTAAAGTGAGCAAACTCAAGTTGGCTCGGCGCCATTTTCCACTCTTCAATTAATGCATCTTTGACATAGTTCTTTTGTCGTTTGACAATATTAGATGCCAAGCAAGCGCCTTTGTTTAACAACTTACTTAGCCCTTCAGCTGCAACATCACCAATATAAGGCGAGAGATAATGGGCGGGGTTCCAAATGGCTAAATCTAACAAAGAAGACCAATGCTGAACTATCTGCATGTCTCCTTCAATTACGATATCACCACAATTGATAAGCTGGGACAGTTGCTGTTTATCTTTCAATTTCACTAACGTAAAGAGTGATGTTTTGATCGTACAGTCTGCGGGTTCATACCACTGACTGAGCACATCAACATGATTTTCAGCAAAAATAAGCGTCAACGTTCTATTGAGTTCTTTAAGTTCAATCGACATTACTTTTCCCGCTAAGCGCATCCTAGCGGGCTGTAGAACTTTTTCTTTGAACAACATGTGATTGAGTGAGGTTTCCATCAATGCTGTAACCAAAGAATACAAAACTGTATTTTGCTTTTCGCTATGTGTTGACGTTGCTTCCATCTTAGAATTTAAACCCTTTATGCAGTGCGACAATCCCGCCTGTCATATTGGTATAAGAAACCTGCTCAAACCCTGCATTTTCCATCATACCTTTTAGCGTTTCTTGGTTTGGATGCATACGAATAGACTCAGCTAAATAGCGATAGCTATCTGGATCGTTCACAATCGCCTGCCCAATACGTGGTAATACATGAAATGAATAAGCATCATAAGCTTTATTCAAAGGCTCAAGAATAGGTTTTGAAAACTCTAATACTAGTAAGCGCCCACCGGGTTTTAACACACGGAACATGGAGCATAGCGCTTTATCTTTATCGGTAACGTTACGCAGACCAAAAGAAATTGTGATGCAATCAAAATAGTTATCGGGAAATGGCAGTTCTTCTGCGTTAGCTTGAACATAATTAACATTACCAACAATGCCAAGATCACGTAATTTCTCACGTCCCATCTTTAACATTGAGTCATTAATGTCTGCCAGTACAACCTCGCCTTTTTCACCAACTAATCTTGAGAATTTAGCCGTCAAATCCCCCGTTCCACCAGCAAGATCGAGTACACGTTGATTACGACGCACACCACTTGCTTCAATAGTGAATCGTTTCCAAATACGGTGAATACCAAATGACATTAAGTCATTCATTAAGTCATATTTTGACGCTACAGAGTGAAAAACATTCGCTACTAGACCGGCTTTATCTTCTTTGCCGACAGTACGGAAACCAAAATCAATGGTTTCTTTAGTTGGTTCAGTCATTTCTCTTGTGCCTGTTTATAGTTCAAACTTTTGTACGAAGTGTAACAGTCTTTGAGGCAAAACCCTATCAGAAGTCTAAGATTCCGCACAATTAGACGTATCTGAACGCTCAACCAATTGAGGTTGAATCGGCTGTTTAATTTCTACCCCAAGCTCTTTAAAACTTTCTGCCTGACTAATTAAATTACCACGCCCTTGAGCAAGGCGTTTCATTGCCGATAGATAAGTATTATTTGCTTTATCAAGACTGGAGCCTAAAACCTGCATATCATCCACAAACAGACGCAATTTGTCATACATTTTTGCTGCCCTGTCTGCAATCTCTTGAGCATTCTGCCCTTGGCGTTCATATCGCCAAATATTATTGATTGTTCGCACAGCCACTAGCAATGTGGATGGGCAAACTAACATAATATTCTGTTTTATTCCTTCATCAAGTAGTTCGGGCGCTTCTTTTAAAGCGAGTAAATATGCAGGTTCAATTGGGATAAACATTAGAACATAATCTAATGAACGTATACCCGGTAATTGATGGTAATCCTTGCGACTTAGCATACGCATGTGGTTACGAATAGAAGCCACATGGTTTTTCAATGCTTGTTGCTGCTCATTAGGGTCTTCGCTATTGAAGTAGTGTTCATAGGAAACCAGTGACATTTTAGCATCAACAACCACATCTTTACCCTCTGGAAGATGAATAATGACATCAGGTTGATACCGGCTATTATATCCCGTATTGATGCTAACTTGGGTTTCAAATTCACTCCCCTCGCGTAGACCAGAAACCTCTAGGATACGAGTCAAAATCGTTTCCCCCCAATTCCCTTGTATTTTGTTATCCCCCTTTAGTGCGCGAGTTAAGTTTACCGCCTCTTTCGTCATTTGATTATTGAGCTGCTGTAGTTGCCTTATTTCAAAGGCCAATGTATGACGTTCTTTGGCTTCCTCACCAAAACTTTGTTGAACTTGCTGACGAAAACCTTCTAATTGCTCGCGAAAAGGTGACAACATCGCCAATAAACTTTTTTGCTGTTGTTCTGAGGCTCTACGCTCATTTTGTTCAAATATTCGGTTCGCAAGATTTTCAAATTGTGCAGTAAGGCGCTGTTCACTATTTTGTAAAATACGTTGTTTCTCTTCGTTGGCAAGTTGATTTTGCTCAAAGCGCGTGATGACCTCACGAAGTTCAGCTTCTTGCTCACGATTGATATCCCGTTGTGTGCGTAGTTCTTGGTCGAGTTTATCGTACTCTTCTTTCCATTGAGCAAGATGGATACTTTTTTCATCACTAGCAGCGAGTTGACGATTCACTTGCTGTAGTTCCTGATCTTTTTGACCTATTTTTTGTGCGATAGAAAACCAAGTCACTAGCCCACCGACTAAAATGCCACTTAATACACCAATAACCGCATATAAAAGAGAAGTATCCACGATTAAATCCTTACTTTACAAAACATAGAGTAAGGTAATTGGATACTGTATAAGTGTCCAGAGGTAATTTTAGCTATCAAGTGAATTTTGTGAAACGCTACGCAAGCTTGGCTACCCTATCCAGCTCGCAAACCACTTCAAACCGAGTGCCCCGGGAGCTAATATACCGAAAGCCCAAATCATAGCGGAGGCAAAGTTCGCAAGTTGAAAATAGCGTTGAGGCATTGCGCAGATCCCTGCAACCAGAGGAACAACAGCTCGCAAAGGCCCAAAAAAGCGCCCAAAGAAAATTCCCCATACACCCCAGCGATCGAAAAAATGCTGTCCTTTATCAATCATTTGTGGATTTCTGGAAATGGGCCACATTTTGCGTACATTTTCTTTATAGTGAAAACCGAACCAATAAGAGAGCCAGTCACCAAAAAATGCCCCTAATGCCGCAGCAAGCCATATAGGCCAAAATGTAATATTGCTTTCACCTATGAGCGCCCCTAGCGCCAATAGGATCACCGTAGCGGGTAATAGCAATGATAAAAATGCCAGCGACTCACCGAAAGCAAGAAAGAAGATAATAGGGAGAGCCCATATTTCATTTTCACGAGTAAAGTCAGTCACTAGGGTAACGATTTCATTAAGCGTCAAAGTAAGCCCCTATTATCATTGGTTCATTGTATTACAATAGCCAAAGTGTGATAAATCAAAAGTAAACAAAGTACAAGTTCTTTCACATAAATCAATGGGTAACCCATAGCTTGTATTGTGGATTACCTCATAGATGGAAATAGGGTTAGAAAAATTTAATCAAGGAAGTGGCTTTTCAGAATGTCTCTTTGCTGTATTCCTAAGCCAAAATCCTTTTCTAGCCATTTATCAACACTGCCATAGTGACTTTCGATGCTTTTTAATGCGGTCATCAAAAAGTCTTCTCGCACCGAGTAAACGTACTCAAACTTCTTCACTATGTGTTCATCCATGGTTTTTGCATGCTCTTCAAGCAGATGCTTACGGTATGGCGCTAATGTTTCATTGGTTAGTAAATAGTCTTCCATCACGGTATCTAAATCAGCACCTAAAGCAAAAAGCACCAGTGCAGAACCTACACCTGTACGATCCTTTCCAACCGCACAGTGCTGAACGATCCCACCTTTTTCAGGTTGTTTCAGTAAATTAACTAGTTGGTTGTAAGCAGGGTTATTCAAAGGCAGCAGTTCGTACAAACGGAACATGAAAGCCTGCGGGTCAAATTTTTCTAATATTTCTGGGGTTAATTTGTCCAAGTTTGCAGTAACTTCTTTCGCTAGTGGGTTTGCAGGTGCATGGAGGTAATTCGCCCCCTGCCAAATCACATCAGGTTTATCTATAATCTCAGCTTCATCACGGTAATCGATGATTTGGAAAAGATTTTGTGAACGCAATACTAATTCATCGTCCTGTGTTAGGCGATCTAGAGCTCCTGAACGAAATAGCACGCCGGGCTTGATTTTACTGCCATTAGACAGTTTTTTACCACCTAAGTCTCGGAAGTTAATTCCCCCCTTTAAGGGAAGGACTGAAGGGTGAAGGGAAGGTGTGGTTGACATAATAATTACTTTTCGCTCCATATCTTTCTATTCAGGTCATAATAGAATAAATGTAGTCTGTATCATTTAAGGGCACATAATATTGATAATTGCTTTTATGACAATAACATAACAGATCTAGAAAATAAGAGGATCAGAATCTTCCCTGTAAATTGAACAAAAATTGCTAAATTACAAGGCGGATAGACGTAAGAAAATGAATAAAAAGAAAATAGCGAGGACTAAGCTCGCTTACTTTATGTCCACAACCGAGTGAAATTTAAGTAAGCGAGCCAGTAAATTCTTAATTACAGTAAGCGACGCGCAGCTTCAACAACAATGCCTAACACGTTACCTTCAGTTTTCTTCAGTAACGCTTCATTTGGAATTTCTTGTTGTGTACGGTTTACAATAACGCCAGCAACCATACCTGCACGCAAGCCTTTGCTACTTGAGCACATAGTTAACAACGTTGCTGATTCCATTTCATAATTCATGACCCCCATGTCTTGCCATTCTTTCATAGAGCCTCTGAAATGGCGCATGACACGGCCGGTATAGGTATCATAACGCTCTTGACCTGGGTAGAAAGTATCTGAAGATGCAGTCACGCCCACATGAACCGTTGCCCCTGCATCTTTAGCTGCCGCATATAGCGCATTTGTACAATCAAAATCGGCGACTGCTGGATATTCTAATGGTGCGAAGTGCTGACTAGCACCGTCTAGGCGTACCGCACCTGTTGTGACTAAAACATCACCAACATTAATATCTTCCTGAATGGCGCCTGTTGTACCGATACGTAAGAAGGTACGAATACCTAACTGAGCAAGTTCTTCGACAGCGATAGACGTTGATGGACCACCGATACCTGTTGAACAGATAATTACGGCTTTACCATCGAGCTCACCACGCCAAGAAGTGTATTCACGCAATGACGCTAGGTGTACAGGGTTATCCATCAGGCGTGCAATTTTTTCAACACGGTTAGGATCACCAGGAACAATCGCTACGGTTGCACCCTGTAAGTCACTTTTCTTTAAACCTAAGTGGAAAACATCGGACATATCAAACTCCTTTACACAATGGCATCATTGAATTAATTAGCTTTCGTTAATATAGCGCTAAGCATAAGTCAATTTAGTGACCAATATCTCTTTTAATGAAAACTTGATTGATTTAATTTCAACAAAACGTGATTTTAATCACAAAAATTACATTCATGGCTGTTTCTTGCCGAGATTAAATCAGTATAGATGAATGTATGCGATTATCGAAAATGTATCTTGATGAATCCAACTTGTCATATTATCAGCAGAATATTGTGACATTCTTATCTTTATAAGTACAAATAATAATCGATAACATTATATTTTTTATAATAAGTTGCAGAACACCGCCTATTTTCATTGACCTATGACTCAAATGACTCAAAATAGCCAACTACAAATTTTTGAATAATGCTCCATACAGTGAGTAAGAGCATCAACTGGCATATTATCTAGGAGTTATAATGGGGCTATTCGAGCAAATGATGGGAATGGTTGCTGGCGACAAAATGCAACAGTTTCAATCTGTTATTGATTGGGTTGAAAATCAAGGTGGCCTTACTGGCGTGGTTAATAAATTTAATGAACAAGGCTTAGGTGGCATCATTGCATCATGGATTAGTGAGGGTGAAAACTTACCTATCAATATCAGCCAGCTGATGCAAGTATTTGGCAATACCAATATTCAAGATTTAGCACAAAAAGTAGGTCTTGAGCCACAAGCAACGTCTGAAATGATTGCAAAATACCTTCCACAATTAGTGGATAGTGCAACACCAAATGGCGAAGTACCAGAGAATATCGATCTTGCTTCTATTGGTATGAACCTACTGAAAGCTAAACTATTTGGTTAATATCTCTATCAGTAAGCCCAAACTTGGGCTTACTGATTATATCAGTTACCGATACTTATTTTATTGTGCGGTCACCAGCAGAAAAGCCAGAAATTGTGATGTTATTTGGGTTACCACCAAATACCACAATACTCGTTAGTATTAATAATTTCTTATTGTGTACCCTTAACATATTATTTCCCTTACCATTCAATACAGTGCCACTAATATTTAGTGTTATTGCTGGCTAAGAATCAACTCACTAAAAGTGAATAACCGTCATTGTTTAGTTATTAAGCTAAATTTTAGTTTATAACAAAACTACAAAAGGGCAGGTTTTCCCGCCCTCTGTAACTCATTGAATTAAATTCTAGTGTTCGCTTCTAAGTTGTTTCGCAGCCTCAACCATGTTGGCCAATGCTTGGCGCGCCTCTGTCCAACCTCGTGTTTTTAATCCGCAATCTGGATTTACCCATAAACGTTCAACTGGAATTCTTTTTGCTGCTTTTCGCAATAAAGCCACTATCCACTCGACATTTGGTACGTTAGGTGAGTGAATATCGTACACCCCTGGACCAATTTCATTTGGATAATCAAAATGTTCAAATGCATCCAGCAAATCCATATCTGAACGTGATGTTTCAATGGTGATAACGTCTGCATCCAATGCTGCAATGGAGTCCATGATGTCATTGAATTCGCAATAACACATATGAGTGTGAATTTGTGTGTCATCCTCTGCAATTGCCGCGCTGAGTTTAAAGGCATCAACTGCCCATTTTAAGTATTCCGCCCACTCATCTTTGCGCAAAGGTAAGCCCTCGCGTAATGCAGGTTCATCGATTTGGATGATCCCAATCCCTGCTTTTTGTAAGTCATCCACTTCATCGCGCAATGCTAAAGCGATTTGTTTTGCAATAGTTTCACGACTAACATCTTCACGTGGGAATGACCAGCACAAAATAGTCACAGGGCCCGTTAACATACCCTTCACTGGCTTTTCTGTTAGTGACTGAGCATATTTGGCCCATTCTACTGTTATCGCCTCTGGGCGACTAATATCACCAATAATCACAGGCGGTTTTACACAACGCGAGCCATAGCTTTGCACCCAACCATTTTGCGTGAAAACATATCCATCAAAATGCTCACCAAAGTACTCCACCATGTCATTACGTTCCGCTTCGCCATGTACCAGAACATCAATATCTAAAATCTCTTGTTCTTTAATCGCTTGTTTGATGTGCTCGCTGATATTGGTTCGATAATAGGCTTTATCCACGTTACCTTTTTTGAAATCTAAACGTAGAGTTCTAATTTCGCTAGTTTGTGGAAATGAACCAATGGTAGTGGTTGGCCACAGAGGTAGATTAAAACGCTGACGTTGGCGCAGCGCACGCTGGGTATATGGGCTGTTACGTTCAGCATCCCCTTCACGAATAGCAGCTAAGCGTTTTGCAACGGCTGCATTATTCACACGAGCTGATGTTTTACGTGCACGAATTGGCTTGCTGTATGTTTCTAAGGCCGCAATGTTATTTTCTATCGGTTGATTCAAGGCTTTTGTGAGTAACGCTAGTTCTTCACATTTTTGTAGGGCAAAAGCAAACCAACTTTTCACTTCTGCATCTAAACGCGTTTCATCATTAAGATCGATTGGGCTATGCAGCAATGAGCATGATGTCCCCACCCATATATCACGTTTACCTAATAGGGGTTGTAGTCGTGAGAATTTTTCCCCTAAGTCAGCTTTCCATACGTTGCGCCCATTGATAACGCCTAGCGATAATACCCAGTCAGCGGGTAAGGCTTGATGTAGTTTTTCAATATCATCGTTACCCGCAACCACATCAACATGTAAACCTTGAACTGGTAGTTGTTTGATTAAATCTAAATGATGGCTAATTCCATCAAAATAAGTTGTTAACAGTAATTTCGTTTTACCTGACAAGGCTTGATAAGCCTGCTGATAAGCTTGTTGCCACTGAGAAGGTAAATCTAAAACCAATGCAGGCTCATCAATTTGTACCCATTCAATGCCCTTTTCAGCTAAATGTGCAAGGATTTCCTGATAAACCGGTAACAGTTCATTAAGGAGCGATAGGCGGTCAAAAGCTTCTCCCTTAACTTTCCCTAACCATAAGTAGGTAATAGGGCCAAGAATGACGGGTTTTACTTTGTGACCTAATGCAATGGCTTCATCAACTTCGTCAAATAACTGACTCCAAGACAATGCAAATTTTTGCCCTTTTTGAAACTCTGGAACAATGTAGTGGTAGTTAGTATTAAACCATTTTGTCATTTCACCCGCTGGTGCAGGTGTTCCTGTTGGTGCACGGCCTCTAGCAACGCGGAATAATGTGTCTAAGTCAATGGAACCATCTTCATTTTGGTGACGAGGTGGTACGTTGCCCAACAATAAACTTGTCGTCAGCACTTGGTCATACCAAGCAAAATCACCAACTGGCAATAGTTCCACACCCGCATTTTTTTGTTGTTTCCAATGGCGAACACGTAGTTCATAACCGGTTTCTAACAGAGCAGCCTGATCAATCTTGCCTGCCCAATAATCTTCTTGTGCGCGTTTTAACTCTCTTTTCAGCCCTACCCGTGGAAACCCAAGCGTATGATTTATAACAGACATATTGACCCCTTAAAATTTTTAGCCGTCTAGATGTTTACACATCTATAATCAACAGGTACTGTATAAAGCTCAAGCGCAAATTATTCATCGTCATCTTGAAGGTTTCTCATGATCGAATTAAAACATTTAAAAACATTGCAAGCGCTCAGCCAACACGGATCATTAGCAGCCACGGCGACTCACTTGCATCAGACACAGTCTGCTTTATCACATCAGTTTAGTGATTTAGAGCATCGGTTGGGCTTTCGATTGTTTATTCGCAAAAGCCAACCCTTGCGCTTTACACCACAAGGGGAAGTCTTACTGCAACTCGCACAACAAGTGCTGCCATTAGTAAAAGACGCAATCCGTATTTGTAATGAACCGAGTGTCTGCGCCTTGCGTATAGCTATCGAATGCCACAGTTGTATTCAATGGCTCACACCTGCGTTGCAACAGTTTAGGCAAACTTGGCCCCAAGTTACGGTTGATTTTAAATCTGGAGTCACATTCGACCCTCAACCGGAGCTGCTTTCAAGGGAATTAGATATTGTGATGACGTCTGACATCTTGCCTGACCAAGAGTTGCACTATACGCCAATGTTTGATTATGAAGTGAAATTGATTGTCGCTAATGACCATCCTTTAGCTAAAAAGTCACAAATTGAGCCGCAGGATCTCGCTGATGAAACGTTGCTAATCTACCCTGTTCAACGGGATCGCTTCGATGTTTGGCGCCATTTTCTACAACCTGCGGGAGTGTCCCCGAATGTGAAAAACGTGGATAACACGTTAATTTTAATTCAAATGGTTGCAGCGAAGATGGGGATTGCCGCACTTCCTCACTGGGCGGTTGATTCTTTTGAGAAACAAGGACTCATCAAGACAAAAACGTTGGGAAATGGTTTATGGAGCCGACTATACGCTGCATGCCGTGAAGGAGAGCAGCGCCAGCCAGCCATTGAAGCGTTTACTGAGACTGCGACGAGCCACGCTGTGGAGAATTTATCCTATGTGAAGGCCGCGAGAGGATCCAGCGCTTATGCACCCACAGAGAAGCAACTATCAGGCTCGATCCTATGATAAAACTCAGCCAATCAGGATGTTGTTGCCAGATAACAAAATTCACTAGTAGCCCCGCTGGGACCATCATATTATTCATGATAGCGAGAGTTCCAGCGTCTACTTTTGTCGCGCCATAGTTCCACATGAAATAACCGATCCCTGATGCTGCAACACCAAGCCACAGCAAGACCCCCCATTGAAGTGTTGTCGTTGGCATCATTGATTTATTGCCAAATAATAACCAACCAACTAGCGCCACCAACGTTGCCCCAAGATAGAACCATGAAAAAGCCTGATGTTGGGGAATAGGGTGGACTTCCATCAAGCGCTTATATCCCACTTGCCCAATAGCAAAAAAGATATTTGCTAACTGCACAAACAGTAAGCCAAGCCAAAAAGACTCACTCAAGTGGTCATAACGAATGATTGCCGCACCGATCACTGCCAATAGCGAACTAAACAGATACCCTTTACGTAAAGGTTGTCGCTCTAAGAGGTCATAAATTAATGTCACATACAGTGGCGTTAAAACAGTAAACAGTAAAAACTCAGCAACTGTTAAATACTGATAAGCATGAAATACAAAAAGATACATGATCCCGAGTTGGCAAGCACCAACTAGCATATACAGCGCAATCACTTTCGCAGTAAATTGACGCCAACGCAGGAAAGGCAAGAAAACTAACGAGGCGAGCGCCACACGAATTAATACCGAAAACCAGCTATCCACTTGGCCGGCAAGGTATTCACCAATCAGACTAAAAGACGCTGCCCAAAGCAGCGTCGTAATAACAAGTAACCACATAATGCTGTATTCTGCCTCAAACTTAAGAATGTTGAATAGAATACTCGGTTTTTAGCTTTAGTGCTCTTTTTCAATTAATACGGCTTCTAATAAATCCAAATCAACCAATAAAGATTGCAGCGTTTCATTACTGATTTTCTTTGTTGCACGTAAATGGTAAAGTTCACCACGTTCAGCCCGTAAAGCAGTCAGGCGAAAGCGTCGCTCAAGGTCCTCAATCTGTAAATTATGCTCAATTTCATCCAACCCTGCGGTACGTCGTCTTAAATACCCCGTAACGCGAGAAGCAATTTCACTGATATCTTCAGGATCGAGTTTTTCATCCACGTCAGCGGATAAACGCTCTTCCATTTTGTTTAAGCTAACAATTGCAACTTCAGCCATTTTTGCTTTTGCCATGCGAATTTCATTGGCATCGGCTTCTTTATCGCCAACTTTGAAATTACGTAATAGCAGTGGCAGCGCTATCACACCTGCAAAAATAGAGAATAAAATAACCCCTGCGGCAATGAAGACCAACTGATAACGCGCAGGGAATGGCGAACCATCCGTTAAAAATAGCGGGATCGACAATACACCAGCTAAGGTAATTGCCCCTCGAACTCCCGCAAAAGAAGCGAGCCAAAGTTCACGTATCGTATAATGAGCAAATTGCAGTGGTTTTTTCTTTAAGAACAAACGGCTAAACCTTTTCATTAGCCATAACCAACAAAAACGCAGTAACAATAAAGCAAAGTAAATAATTGCCACCGCGGTAAAAAGCATCCAGGTTTCCACGCTTGGGTCTAGCTCAGCTTGGATAACTGACGTTTGCCAGATCCCTGGCAACTGTAGTCCTAACATTATGAAAACTAAACCGTTAAATACGAACTCAAGCATCGACCAAACACTATCAGCACGTAAGCGCATGGCGAGAGGAGCATTACGGATAACGCCAGATTTGGTGATGGTCATCCCCGCAGCAACTGCGGCTAAAATACCTGAAAAACCAATGTGTTCCGCAATCATATAAGACGCAAATGGCAACAACAGCATAAATACAATTTGTGTCGCTGGATCATCACCACTCCAACGGCTCATTAAACGCAGGGACTTACTGTATAGCCAAGTCACCACAATCCCCGCTAATAAACCACCAACCGCGACTTTAAAGAATTCAATGGTGACACCTGAAGTACTAAATACCATCGTGCCCATTGCAATGGCTACCGCAAACTTCAATGCCACCAGACCGGAAGCATCATTCATTAGAGCTTCGCCCTCTAGCACACTCATCATGCGTTTAGGAATGCGCCCTTTACCGACGATGGAAGATAATGCAACAGCATCCGTTGGGGATAACACAGCGGCAAGTGCAAAAGCGGCGATCAAAGGGATACCGGGCATTAACCAATAAATTAAATAACCAATCCCTATCACTGTGACCAGCACTAATACCAGTACTAAAATAAAGATTTCTCGCCCGTTTTGGAAAAATTCACGTGTTGGTGTTTTCCAGCCATCAACAAATAGCAAAGGTGGGATTAACAGAACCATGAACAACTCTGGATCAAAGGTGACATGTAAGCCAAATTGAGGCCATGCCAATAATGCACCAATCGCTATTTGTATAAGAGGGAGTGGAATGCGTATGGGGAGAACTTTAGCGGCAACACCAGAGATAGAAACCGCTAAGATTAGAATAAGAATAGTAAAGAAAATTTCCATGTTGCCCTTACTGATTAATAAGACGACCAAAGCCTAAAATTAGCCTGCCGCCGCATAGTAAGAGATAGCACCGTCCAGACCATGATTATTTGCAATCAAGCCGGTAACGGGTGGAAGCGATGGACTTCCACCTGATTCACCGCTTTATCTCTATTTTATCCTCCGTATCTATTTTTCGGGAAAAAAAATCAGATTTAGCGATTAATTAGCACAATAAATCAAATAGATGACAAAACGAGACGTAGGGACAATACAATATTTCTTAAATTGCAAGACCTGAAGAATAAAACGCCACCAAGAGCACAGCAATAACTACAGTTCCAACATTTAGTTTACGCCACTCACCCGCACAAATACGACCAATGACCAATGCAGCGAAGCCTAACATGATACCTGTCACGATATTACAGGTAAGCACGATGAATACCGCGCACAATAAACCCGACATGGAGTCTACAAAATCATCGAAATTAAGCTTAGAAACATTACTTAGCATCAGTAACCCAACATACATTAAGGCAGGTGCAGTCGCATAAGCCGGGACTAAGTAAGATAATGGCGATAAAAATAGGATCAGGAGAAATAACACCCCAACCACGACCGCCGTTAAGCCTGTACGCCCTCCGGCCGCAGTACCTGCAGCCGACTCAATGTACACCGCCGCAGGTGAAGCCCCGATTGCACCAGCAAAAATACTACTGACGGAGTCGGCTGTTAATGCTTTGCCTCCATCAATAATTTGGCCATCTTTATCCAATAAATTCGCCTGCCCAGCAACAGCACGAATAGTTCCGGTTGCATCAAACACCGCTGTCATTACTAATGCAAGTAGGCTAGGTAGTACCACTGGCTGCAACGCCCCCATGATGTCCATGTTAAAAACAAGAGACAACCCATCTTCACCTAATGAAGGCAGCTTAAAGAAGCCTTGGTATTTCACTGCGGGATCAAAAACTAGACCAATAATTGAAATTGCAACGATGACCAGTAAGACGCCCCCCGGAACACGGCGCTTTTCTAAACCAAAAATAACAGCTAAACCAGCAAGTGACATCAGCACAGGAAATGACGTAAATTCACCTAATGCAACAGGTAGGCCAGCATTTGGATTTTTTGTCACTAAACCAACCCCATTGGCGGCAATCAGTAGCAAGAAGAGACCAATACCAATCCCTGTACCATGAGCGATCCCCATTGGCATATTGCGCAAGATCCAAGTGCGAATACCGGTAATTGAGATGATGGTGAATAAGCACCCCATGAGGAATACTGCTCCTAAAGCCACGGGAATACTAATTTGTTGCCCTAATACTAGGCTAAATGCAGTAAATGCAGTCAATGAAATTGCACAGCCTATTGCCATCGGCAAATTCGCCCATAACCCCATCAATAAAGAACCGAAGCCAGCCACTAAGCACGTTGCAATGAAAACTGCGGTAGTAGGGAAACCCGCTTGCCCTAACATTCCAGGAACGACGATGACAGAATAAACCATCGCTAAGAATGTAGTTAAACCTGCAATGATTTCACGACGAACGGAAGAACCGCGTGCAGTTATCTTAAAAAATGAATCCAATTTGCAACTGGATGAAGCCTGTTGGCCTGACATGGTGTACCTCTGCTGTTAATGGTAAACGAAGGCTTTCTTATATTACTGACGCCTAGCGCATACGTTGACGTAAACGATTACGTTTTTTTTGGAAAATCAAATCATCTGAGAAAAATTCTCAATAAAAACAATGGCGCAATCGTTTGGCTTTAAAGTTAGAATGAAACGTATTATGAGGGAAGCAATTATCGTTCTAAAATGCACCATGGATCAAGTGTTTTTAGCTTTTTTCACACTTAAATACCTTTCTTGTAGAGACGAAATAAATCAATTCATAGCCTCGTTGGAGTGTTATGTCAAAAAAGTCACATGTATTCTCAGCCCCCATATTCTAGGTAAAAATCATTAATTAGCTTTCATATAACTTTTGTTTAAACTGTACGGTTATTTTTATTGATATAATTACAGAATATTTCCTTACATAACGGTTCACTAAAGAAATATTTATTTATGGTAAAGTAACCCGTGCAAACAAAATTATTTTTCTTTGTTTTTATTAGAAAAAATGCACATGAAAAATTGAGTAAATATTATTTATAATATATAAATTCAATTATTATTTATCATAGTTATTATTTCGATAAACTCAAAATAACGAACACTAAAAATATATTTCCATGTCAAATAAAAATACAACAATAATCAATTTCCAACGAGGTATTTTACTGCTTTTTATTTGCTTCCTCACTCTGTATCTCTTGCCGGGTATATATAGCCACAGCCCTTGGAAGCAAGATGAAAACTACAGTTTTGGTATTATCCAAACTATGTATGAAACGGGAGAATGGTTAGTTCCAACCAATGCTGGAGAACCATTTATGGAAAAACCCCCGCTTTATTACTGGGTTGCCACTATCACCTCTCATTTATTTTCTGGTTTTATGCCTCTTTATAATGCAGCTCGCAGTGCAACTTTGTTCTTTTCTATTATTAATTTTTCCTTCTTTGTACTTTTAGCACGCCGTTTTTTCCAAGTGCATACTTTTTCTGATGCACGTATTTGGATTGCTTTTGCGCTCTATGCTTGTGCGCCCGGTGTTGTGCGCCATAGTCATGATATGTTCACTGATGTTTCGCTTATGGCGGGTGCGACGATTGGTCTCTATGGACTATTAGGGCTGATACAGCAGAAAAAAATGACGATGTCTGCGTTTTGGCTTTCACTCGGGACCGTGATCACCATGCTTTCAAAAGGGGTTTTCATTCCAGGTGTACTCTGGATCTGCCTCTTTATATCCCCAATCTTTGTTACACAATGCAGAACAAAATCGTTTTGGCTGCACTGTTTAATTGCAGGTTTGCTTGCATTGGTGGCGATTTTACCTTGGCCCATTCAATTATATTTGCATCACCCAGATTTATTTATAGTTTGGTTTTGGGAAAACAATATTGGTCGTTTTTTGGGGTTCTCTGTCGAAAAACTAGGGGCTAAAGCAAATTTAACTCGCATCCCAGCTGCCGTTTTACTGTTTGCTTTCCCTTCCGGCTTGCTAGCTGTGGTCTATTTTCTAAGGCATCCAATAAAACGCTTATTTAACTCTAGCGAATATTTGCTTTGTTTATTCCCTTTATTGGGCATTGTATTTTTGCAGATTTCAGCCTCTGGCCGCGCCTTGTATCTACTGCCTTTTATTGCGCCTATGGCGGTTTTAGGCACCCAGACACTACTTGCAGTTCCCGAGAAAATCCTGCGGTTTGTTTCACGGTTTGCAACCGTGTTCTGGTCTGTTTTGATTGTATTTCTTTGGGGAAGCTATTTCATTGTATTAACGGGACACCAGCAAGACTGGCTGACTATTTTTAGCCGCTGGCTACCTATGAGTTATCAAATGCACTTTTCATTAATTGCATTTGTCAGTGGTTTACTGATTACTTTCGTTTGGTTTGCACGAAATAAAATCATCCCAAACTTAGTATCACCAGCATTTCAGATGATGAAAAATTGGCTGCTCGGGTTATGCGCCGTTTGGGGCATTATTCTAACCTTGTTTCTTGGGTGGATTGATTATACGAAAGGGTTTGAAAGTGTTTTTACTGACCTAAACCAACACCTTGCAGGGCAATTTACAAAAAACGATTGCATGGCTTCCGATAATATTGGCGAGTCAGAAGCCCCAATGCTCTACTATTACACTGGGATATTACATCAAAGACAAGATAAGTTCGAAAAACCGGAGCAATGCCGCTGGTTGATTGTACTATCAAAACAGGTAAACCCTGCCCCACAAGGTATGGAATTATTCTGGCATAATCATAGACCTGATGAATACCGTGAGAACCTTGTGGTCTATCGCGTTATTGAATAACCCATTGGCAGTGTTCTACACACTGCCAAGTGGCTAACTCGTTAATTGCTCAGATACTTGTGCACTGTATTTTTCACGCGTAAACCATAAAAAAACAGCGGCTGAAAGAATAAGTAACACCGGTAAACCCGAGGGTGAAATCGACGTGGCTATCCCCGCCAGTAATGGCCCTGAAAGGTTGCCAATTCCCCATAGCATGGCAGCAGCGGCATTAGCAATAATCAACTCATTTCCCTTAAAGTACTGGCCAATTTGGACTAAAGCGATAGTGTAAATCGCTCCAGCCGTGGCACCTAAAATAAACAAGAGAACCCAAATTAGGTAAGGCTGAGTGATTAAAAATGGTAATAATAGGCTAGCGGCTAACGTTACCACTCCGCAAATACGATACAATTTTACCCTATTCATATGATCTGCGAGCCACCCAAATGGCAACTGCATAATGGCATCACCAGCAAGTATTGCACTGATCATTAAAGCAGCAACCGCTTCAGTATGCCCCATTCCCATTCCATAGATTGGAAACATCGATAATATAGTGCCATCAAAAAAAGCAAAAAATAATATCCCACCACAAATACCCGGTGCAATTTTCACAAACTGAATAATAGAAAAATGAGATTTAGCTGCTGTTTTGGCTAAGCGGTCACCTACCTTTTGATCCATTAAAATAAATAACACAACAGAAATTAAATGGATCAACGTACAAATCAATAAAGGAGACTTATCTTCCACGCCATAATAAGCAATAAATGAGGGGCCAAGTAATTGGCTAACCGTGAATACCGTCGTGTAAATCGCCAAAATGCGTCCACGTTTATTTTCTGGAGATAGCTCATTAATCCAAGTTTCGCCTAAGCAAATCATCACCCCACTTGCTAACCCTGTTACTAAACGCAAAGGGAACAATAGCCATAGAGGGAGTGAACTTAATAATGGTAATAAGCTAATGGCTGAGATAACAGTGGCAATCAACATCGCCTTACGTTTACCTGACCATTGCACAATGCGTTGCACCAATGGAGCAATTAAAAACATACCAAGTGCAGGTGCCGCAGAAATAATACCAATGTATAACTCATTGATACCATAGTTATTTAGCCTAAGTGCCACCATTGGAATACTTAAACCAATAACGATACCAATAACAGCAATGCTCATGGTGATCGTAAAAATAGCAAAAGAAGCAGAACGTCGAAAGTGTTGTAAACGCTGATTATCAGAGCTCATTTTTAAATTAATCTGTTGACTTTACCTAATAAAACAGATTTTAACCCCATAGAATAGATTGTTATTAAAAATAAAAAACCACAGTATTACTATTAAATAAAATAATGCATGAACAGATTGTAGCACGCCTTATGTATTCTGCTATTTATCTTAAAAAAAACAAATATTCATATCTGTTTTTGATATTTAATAAATACTACAGAACAAAGAAGTATCGATATAACAAAGCAATACCTGATACTAAAATGACAATATTAATCACCTTTAAGAAGGCTTCGCGGGAAATTTTCAATGTGATGTGCCGACCGACCCAAGTTCCAATTAACATTGCGGGGGAAAATGCTAATGCGATTAATAGGATATCTGTATTAAGATAAACGCCCATCACCAGAAATATGATCACCCTTGTTAAGGTACTAAACCCGATTAGTGTCATTTGAGTAATACGAAAACGTTGCTTATCCTCAATGCGACTCGATAAATACATCGCATAAATAAAGCCACCACTGCCAAATAAAGCACTAAACACACCACCGACTAAGCTAAATGGTACAACTAGAACCTTAGAAAAGGCCGATTTCGCTTTCTTAGAAAAGAACGAATTTAAGACATAAGCTATAACAAAAAGCCCCAGTAATAGTACTAAAATATCAGGTCTTGTTTTTAATAAAATAGCAGCCCCGATTAAACTCCCAACGACCATTAATGGAATAATCCATTTAATTTCCTGATAGTCTGCGTTTTTTCCATCTTTTAATAAATTTAAAATAGCCGCAGTTAAATCTATTAAAGCCAATATTGGAACAATCATATTTAGCGGTAAATACATTGCTAGGACAGGGGTTGCAATAAGCGCGGAACCAAACCCTGCCATACCAAATACTAAATAAGCAAAAAGCAAAGTTGCAAAACAAATCACCATTTCTAGTGAAAGTAATTCAAACGGCATAGAGGCTAACTCCTGTAATTTTTAACGCTATCACTATAGTTTTTTTAAAAAATATTAAATAGCTTTATTTTTGGTTCTTGAAAAATTCAAATCCCTCTCAAAAAATGAAATGACCGCTTTAAATACAATGTGTAATGAAGAGTATGTGATTTGATTCACTGAGTGATGTAGAATTAGCAGAATAAATTAAAATTCGGATAAAGACATATTGTGGATAAAAAAATTAATATAAAAATCGGGCAAAAAGTGCGTTTACTTAGACAAGCAAGGGAGCTTTCACTCAATGAGCTGTCTCGCTTATCAGGGATATCAAAAGCAGCCTTATCCAAATTAGAATCTGGCGACTCTAATCCTCGTATAGATACATTAGAGTCCATTGCTTTGGCATTACGTTTTCCTTTAAGCGATTTATTCATCCGTCAACATGAAGCCTACCCATACTTTATGAAAGGTATGCCATGCGAAGAAGACTACTCGCAACAATTTAAATTTCGCATAAGTCTTGGCAATATTTCCGAGATCTGGCAATTAACTATGAAAAGAGGGGCCATTATCAATAGCCCTGCCCATATGGTCGGCACTCATGAACATATCATGGTGAACTCCGGCTCACTGATGCTACGCTTGCACAATGACCAAAATGTCGTTTTAGAGGCTGGAGATTTTTATGCATTTAGTGGTGATTTTCCCCATTCTTACCTATGTATAGAAGGGGAGATGCAAGCCACGGTCGTCATGACCTATTCCCATATCAGTGATGGAGTTTAGATCGCAATATGCTGAGCATCATAACTAATACGCAGTATCCCTTTTTTAAGTTTCATCGATTTAATTGAGAAATGTTCAATACAATTTAATGAACTAACATGGGTGCCTCCACATGGCATCTCTTCTGTTTGGTCAATATAACTGGTACGTAATGTTCCGTTTTGCTTTATTTCAACCTTTCTACCGCTATTAATACTTTGATTCACAATATCTTCAATTTGCTGACTATCTAATTGCTCAAAAGGAGTCACATTCGTTTCCATCATACAAAACTCCACCCTTGATTCATCAGGGAAGTGATGACCTTTTTGTGCCATCCAGCCAAAACGGCGTAGTTCCCAGTTAAGTAAATGCCCAGCAGTATGTAAGGCTGCATATCGCTGGCGCTTTTCACCATCAATACTGGCGGTTACTTTTTCTGATGGAGAAAAA
Organism: Providencia sp. Me31A; assembly: GCF_050487165.1. NCBI lineage: Bacteria > Pseudomonadati > Pseudomonadota > Gammaproteobacteria > Enterobacterales > Morganellaceae > Providencia > Providencia sp. Me31A. Next base: position 58,132 of record NZ_JBKQGZ010000021.1, on the reverse strand, counting down.
GTAACCCCATTTGGTAAATAAGCAATGACCAAACCACTTGATTGTTTCTTAATACGAACACTTTTATTATTAACCCAAGCAGTATCTGTGGGTTGTCCACCACCTTGTGGATGAAAAATATTGTCTTTCAATGCAATCCAACACCCTTCATCATCTTTCCCTTGTTCTAACAGGGTTGTTTCAATTTCATATTGATAAGTATTGGTTAGATAGATATTATTTTGCATATTTTTTCACCTTTTTCTATCAGTGTTAGCGGCATAGATCTATTCGTCCATAGCTAAACCATTTTTCTCTTATCTAATAGTTATATCATTAACCGTTCGCTTTAAGAAACCCTAATTTGCTATTTATTGTATTTTATTTTTAGCTATAAAAATAAAATAACCCATGCGATTACATGGGCTATTGAAATTAGAGATTTAGGATAAGAGCTACTGCAAATAATTCTGCATTGTCTCAAAGAGGCGTAAATCGTCACTAAAGCGAACTTCTCGGACATCTTCTAGTTTTTCGACTTGGTTAATCATTTGCGATAAACGCTCATCTTTTTGCACTAGTAACCAAATTCGACTTTCTTCTTTATCTTTAATTGGCATACAAAGGATGCCATCAACGTTAAACGCACGACGAGCGAACAAGCCACAAATGTGTGACATTACACCAGGATGGTTGCGAACAATTAACTCTAAAGCGATTGGGTGATGTTCAAGTGCCATAATTATGCTCCGATCATATCAATATTAGCTGCGCCTGGTGGAACCATTGGATATACCTTTTGGTTTACATCGATCAAGGCATGGATCAAGCAAGGGCCCTTCGTGTTCATAATAGCTTCTAGCGCCATCTCTGGATCTGCTTCATTATTTAAGTCACAAGTTTGCAAACCAAAACCAGAAGCTATCTTAATAAAATCAGTTTGATACGGATAAGCTGCAGCAAATATACGATTTTCGAAAAACAAGTCCTGCTGTTGATGTACCATTCCTAGAGCTTGGTTATTCATCAATATAATTTTGATATTTAATTGGTGCTCAGCGGCAGTTGCCAGCTCCTGAATGTTCATCATCAAGCTACCGTCACCCGAAAAGCAAACAATCGTTTTGTCTGGCTCAGCTAATGCAGCACCAATTGCTGCTGGCAACCCAAAGCCCATAGTACCTAATCCGCCAGAGGTTAACCATTGACGAGGGCGCGACAACGGATAAGCCTGCGCTGCCCACATTTGGTGTTGACCAACATCCGTTGTCACTATGGCATCTTCCCCAGCAGCACGAGCGGTAGAAAGCACCAACCCATAATGATTTAATGGATTATCTGCCTCATTCATATTCAGCGGATATTTATTTTTTAGCTCACTCACTTGCATCATCCACTCGGAACGATCGTTACGCTCAACTAAAGGTAACAATAATTCCAATATTTGCCCTGCATCCGCATGGATAGCAATATCTGGACGCTTAATCTTACTGATTTCGGCTTTATCGATATCCACATGAATAATTTTGGCACTAGGACAAAACTTTTCAGCTTTCCCTATCGCTCTATCGTCAAAGCGGGCACCAATAACAATTAATAAATCTGACTCTTCCATAATCATGTTGGTACTCGCGGCAGCATGCATTCCCAACATACCCAAATACAGTGGGTGGCGCATAGGGATAGTTCCCAGCGCCATCAGGGTCATAGTCGTTGGTAACGAGGCCTTTTCGGCAAATGCAATGGCCGTTTTTGTCGATGCCGAGCTAATAACGCCGCCGCCAAAATACAAAACTGGGCGCTTAGCCTGATTAATCATTTCAGCCGCTTGCAGGACTTTTTCCATATCAAAAGAAGGTGGCTTATCTTTTGGTAATACTTCTGGTATTTCAGTTAGCTCAATTGTGGCTGTCTGCACATCTTTTGGAATATCAATCCAAACAGGGCCAGGGCGCCCTGACTCTGCAATACGAAAAGCATCACAAATGACCTGAGGCAGTTCATTGATACTCCGAACCAAGTAATTATGCTTGGTGACTGGAATAGAAATACCATAAGTATCAACTTCTTGGAATGCATCAGTTCCAATCATCGACGAAGAAACCTGAGCCGTAATACAAACCAGTGGAATCGAATCCAGTTTTGCATCAGCAATAGCAGTAACGAGATTCGTCGCCCCCGGCCCACTGGAAGATATACAAACAGCTGCCTTCCCTGTTGTCCTCGCAATACCTTGGGCAATAAAGCCGGCACCTTGCTCATGGCGAGCTAATATGTGGCGAATTTGCTTACTTTGACCCAATGCATCATAAAAAGGTAAAGCAGCTCCTCCTGGAATGCCGGCAACAATGGTAATACCGTGCTTTTCCAGTAAATGTACGATTAACTCAGCCCCTGTAAAACGACTTTTTTGTGGTGATGTTATGTCCGACTCGCTCATCATATTTATCCTTTGCTTGCCTGCGGACCTGAGCGAAAGGTGATAAAAAACCCCGCTCGGTTTGCGCCGGCGGGGTTTCTAAATCTGCGTTGATTTGTACCCGTTACGGCGCTAAGCCCACGACCACCACCACACGCACGACCACCGCAGCACGTGGCGCGGTTAGTAGTAGGTTTGAGTGATTAAAAGTCATGTTCACGGGATTTTCCTGTATAATTTATTGATTATTGTTTTTCACTTTCTTTAAGAAAACATAAATTTTTAGCCCTGACAATCATTATTTCTTATTTTATTTGCTATTCACCTCAAATGAGATATTAATCACATTCTGTATTGTTAGATTAATAAACTGGGTTTGGTTTAAATTTCAAAATTAAATTTCAGTCAAATATTCGTGTTTTTCACTTAATTTAACGTCAATTTCCATACCGTATGAAGTATGGCACGTATGTATTATGTATAGATAAAGTTAAAGGCCTCACTAGGAGGCCTTTAACTGTGTTTAATTTTATTCTAATGATGATTGGCAATCAGAATGGAATATCATCATCGAAATCCATTGGTGGTTCATTGGTTTGTGGTGCTGGAGCTCCAGAACGTGCTGGTGCAGCACCGCCACTGAATTGTTGCGCTGCTTGAGGTTGTTGAGGTTGACCCCATCCCCCTTGACCACCTTGGTTTTGTGATGAAGCATCACCACCACGGCCACCTAACATTTGCATTGAGCCACCAATATTGACAACTACTTCTGTCGTGTAGCGATCTTGACCGCTTTGATCCTGCCACTTACGTGTTTGCAAAGAACCTTCGATATAGACTTGTGAACCTTTTTTCAGGTATTCCCCTGCAACTTCAGCTAATTTGCCGAAAATAACTACACGGTGCCATTCGGTTTTTTCACGCATCTCACCGGTTTGCTTGTCACGCCAACTTTCAGAAGTCGCCAGAGTCAGGTTTGCCACAGCTCCGCCGTTAGGCATATAACGGATTTCTGGATCTTGTCCTAGGTTACCGATAAGAATTACTTTATTTACGCCTCTGCTGGCCATTTAATACTCCTGATGCATTGAATTTAATCTCTGGATTAGCCGTGGAGTTTACCAACGACCGAGACGATTTGCACCAACAATTGAAATTACGCGGTTAACTTGCGAAACGCTTTCCAAATTTAAGTGGTATTACATAGTGCCTTATTAATATAAGCACAAAATAATTCATACTACATCTATCTTTTCAATAAATTCTGACTTTTGCTTTCCAGTTTCACTATTAATATTTTACTCTAAATAATTCAATCTGAAGCTAGGCGGCAAACGAAGATATCACAGGGAGCACTCAAAAGAATGTGGTCTGCGTCGCTGAGCACGGCCAACAATGCCACGGTTTGAAATATAATCGAGTAAGGAAATATGACAAGTACTGTATATCCATTCAGCCATAAATATGTGATAATAGTTTCTTGCGATTGTTCAATATCAAATCATCTGGGAAGTGGTAAATGGATAATATCGAAGTACGCGGCGCACGCACGCATAATCTGAAAAACATCAATCTCGTTATCCCTCGTGACAAACTAATTGTTATTACAGGTTTGTCAGGCTCAGGTAAGTCATCTTTAGCCTTTGATACCCTTTATGCAGAAGGTCAGCGCCGCTATGTAGAGTCTCTATCCGCGTACGCACGTCAGTTCCTTTCCTTAATGGAAAAGCCGGATGTCGACCATATCGAAGGGCTATCCCCTGCGATATCTATTGAACAAAAATCAACATCTCACAACCCACGCTCTACTGTAGGGACTATCACTGAGATCCATGATTATCTGCGGTTACTTTTTGCCCGTGTTGGTGAGCCTCGCTGCCCTGATCATGATATCCCTCTTGCTGCACAAACTGTCAGCCAAATGGTCGACAATGTCTTGGCTCAGCCAACCGACCGTAAAATGATGTTACTGGCTCCGGTGGTTAAAGAGCGTAAAGGGGAGCACGTTAAACTGCTCGACAACTTAGCCTCTCAAGGTTATATCCGAGCTAGAATTGATGGTGAAGTGTGCGATCTATCAGATCCTCCAAAACTCGAGTTACAAAAAAAGCATACTATTGAGGTTGTTGTCGACCGCTTCAAAATCCGTGAGGATATTGCTCAGCGTTTAGCCGAATCCTTTGAAACTGCACTAGAACTTTCTGGTGGTACCGCTATTGTCGCGGATATGGATGATCCAAATGCTGAAGAATTGGTTTTCTCTGCCAATTTTGCCTGTTCCATCTGTGGTTATAGCATGGTGGAGCTTGAGCCGCGCCTCTTCTCCTTTAATAACCCAGCTGGTGCTTGCCCAAGCTGTGACGGCTTAGGTGTTCAACAGTTTTTCGATCCTGAACGTGTGATCCAAAATACCGAGATCTCACTGGCAGGCGGTGCTATCCGTGGTTGGGATCGCCGCAATTTTTATTATTTTCAAATGCTCATGTCGCTCGCTGAACATTATAAGTTTGATGTTGAAGCGCCATATGACTCGCTCAGTCCCGCTATCCAAAAAATTATTTTGTATGGCTCCGGCAAAGAAACAATCGAGTTTAAATATCGCAATGACCGAGGCGATGTCACTGTACGCCGCCATCCATTTGAAGGCGTGCTCAATAATATGGAACGTCGCTACAAAGAAACAGAGTCAACAGCGGTACGGGAAGAATTAGCCAAATACATCAGTAACCGCCCATGTGTTTCTTGTCATGGAACTCGTTTGCGTAAAGAAGCGCGCTTTGTATTTGTCGAAAATACCACATTGCCTGAAATTGCTGACTATAGCATCGGTCATGCCATGGAGTTTTTCCAAAACTTAAAGCTCACAGGCCAACGTGCTCAAATTGCAGAAAAAGTACTCAAAGAAATTGGCGATCGTCTAAAATTCTTGGTTAACGTAGGGCTGAATTACCTAAGTCTTTCACGCTCTGCTGACACGTTATCTGGTGGTGAAGCCCAGCGAATCCGTTTAGCTAGCCAAATAGGTGCCGGTCTAGTGGGAGTGATGTATGTCCTTGATGAACCATCAATTGGCTTACATCAACGCGATAACGACCGCTTGCTTGAAACCTTAATCCACCTACGTGACCTAGGAAATACCGTCATTGTCGTTGAGCATGACGAAGACGCTATCCGCGCTGCTGACCATGTAATTGATATTGGCCCTGGTGCTGGTGTCCATGGCGGGCAAATTGTTGCCCAAGGTACGTTGACAGATATTGTTAATAATCCAGACTCGCTAACCGGTAAATTTCTCAGTGGTGAGCGCAGAATCGATATTCCAGCCAAACGCGTTCCCGTTAATAAAGATAAAATGCTGACGGTGTTTGGGGCGAAAGGCAACAACCTGAAGAATGTGACATTGAAAATACCTGTAGGTTTATTTACATGTATCACAGGGGTTTCTGGCTCTGGTAAATCAACTCTAATTAATGACACATTATTCCCTATTGCTCAGCGTCAATTAAATGGGGCAACCACCATCACTCCAGCCCCTTACTTGGATGTTGAAGGTTTAGAGCACTTTGATAAGGTTATTGATATTGACCAAAGCCCAATAGGCCGTACGCCACGTTCAAACCCTGCCACCTATACGGGTGTGTTTACACCTGTTCGTGAGCTGTTTGCTGGTGTCCCTGAATCACGGACTCGTGGCTATAACCCTGGGCGCTTTAGTTTTAACGTCAAAGGTGGGCGCTGTGAGGCTTGCCAAGGTGATGGTGTTATCAAGGTTGAGATGCACTTTCTACCTGATGTGTATGTCCCATGCGACCAATGTAAGGGTAAACGCTATAACCGCGAAACCTTAGAGATCAAATATAAAGGGAAAAATATTCACGAAGTGCTTGATATGACTATTGAAGAGTCTCGTGAGTTTTTTGATGCAGTGCCAGCACTTGCCCGTAAGTTACAGACATTAATGGATGTGGGTTTATCCTATATTCGTCTTGGCCAATCAGCCACCACATTATCTGGTGGTGAGGCACAACGCGTAAAATTAGCCAAAGAGTTGTCTAAACGCGGCACAGGGCAAACCATCTATATTTTGGATGAACCAACAACGGGGCTGCACTTTGCTGATATTCAGCAGCTTTTAGCTGTTTTACATCAGCTACGCGACCAAGGAAATACCATTGTCGTCATTGAACATAACCTTGATGTCATCAAAACTGCCGATTGGATTGTGGATTTAGGTCCTGAAGGCGGTAGCGGAGGCGGTGAAATTTTAATTTCTGGTACACCAGAAGAAGTAGCAGAGTGTGAAAAATCACACACGGCAAGGTTCTTAAAAACCATTTTAGAACGCGGCTACTAATGTGCAATGAATACCCTTGTGTTGTAAGCAGGGGTATTCGATACATTCTCCGTGAACACATTCAAAATAACGATATTGATTCGCCTTTAAAGTTCCTCTATAGAAAAATGTATCTTCAAGGCATTAGGCTAAAGTGGTGCCCTTATAAAAAATAAAAATTCTTAGACAAAAATCTCAAGAAATAAAACGAGAGAAAATAAATTTAATCGCATCATAAATCATGGCTATTTCATTCAGTTATAGGCACTGATAAAAAACGCAGGGCTTAGCCTGCGTCAGACTGCTGACAAACATATTATGTTTGGACGGCAAGTCATATAGGTTTTTAAAATAAACTAGGAAAATCAATTCATTGATTTTCGGCTGATAACACAAAGCGGGAAAAACCACGCTTTTATCCCGCTTTGTCAACAACCTCACGCAGGGCTTAGCCTGCGTCTATTTACCTACTATTGAATTAGCTTTAATTATTGGCTAACCGCAGCAAATGCCTCAACAATACGTTTTACATTGTGGCGGTTCACACCGGCCATACACACGCGGCCTGTCCCCACCAAATAAACGGCAAACTCGTCTTTTAGTCGAGCCACTTGTTCCTTAGAAAAACCGGTATAACTGAACATCCCGCGTTGTTTCAATAAGTGATCGAAGTTTTTGGTTGGTAACGCTTTTTTCAGCTCTTCCACTAAAACCGTGCGCATGTCTAAAATACGTAAACGCATTTCTTCCACTTCCGCTAACCATTTGGATTTTTCTGCACTGTCAGTCAGTACAGCCGCAACAATTTTAGCGCCATTGGATGGTGGGCTTGAGTATAAGCGGCGAACTCCCGCTTTCAGTTGGCCTAATACACGGTCGCGCTCGTCTTGGTTTTCACAGATAACGGATAACCCCCCAGCACGCTCGCCGTAGATCCCAAAAATTTTGGAGAATGAGTTACTTACAAATACAGTCAAGCCAGCTTTAACCATCGCTCTGATGGCATAAGCATCTTCATTGATACCTTCCGCAAACCCTTGATAAGCAATATCTAAGAATGGGATCAGTTTGTGCTCAATCGCCACCTTAGTCACTTCATCCCACTGTGCAGGCGTCAAGTCAGACCCTGTTGGGTTATGGCAGCATGGATGCATTAAAATGATGCTGTTTGCTGGCAATTTTTTGAATGTTGCCAACATTTCATCAAATTTTACCCCTTTAGTTTTTTCATCAAAGTACGGATAATAATGTACTTTGGTTCCTGCACCAGAGAAAATGGATGCATGGTTTTCCCATGTTGGATCGCTGCACCAAACTTCAGAGTCTGGGTAGTAATTATGCAAAAAATCGGCGCCAATTTTTAATGCCCCAGAGCCACCAATCGTTTGTATCGTAGCAATACGTTCTTGAGCAATTAATGGGCAATCCTCTCCGAACACTAGTTTTTGCAGTTCGATACGATAATCTTTCAGACCTTCCATCGGTAAATATAGCGATGCACTTGCTGGCAGTTTGTTTAATGTCGCTTTCGCTGTACCTACAGTACCTAGCTCAGGGGTTTTACCTTCGCCATCATAGTAAAGACCGATACTCAAATTGATTTTGTTATCTCGAGTATCTTTATTAAATTCATCCATTAACGACAGGATCGGATCGCCAGGATAAGCATCGACATGTTCAAACACAGGATATCTCCTAATCATTATTGTGCGCTAAATAATTCGAACGATTAATAATCTTATTCAACGTTGTTATTACATTGTTATTTGAAAATAACCCTTTGCTGACTATTCGTCTACATATTCCATCGCAACGCGTGAGGTTAGTTTTGTTAATAACTCATAGTTAATGATGCCTGTTTGTGCGGCAATTTCTTCAACTGGCAGACCATTCCCCCACATAATGGCTTCATCACCAACTTTATCTGTGGCATTTGGCCCTAAATCCACGACGGTCATATCCATAGAAATTCGCCCAATGATCGGCACTTTTCGCCCATTAATTAACACTGGTGTACCTGAAGGGACATTGCGTGGGTAACCATCACCGTAACCTATGGCGACAACCCCTAAGCGTGTGTCTCTGTCACTACACCAAGTTTCACCATAACCAACACATTGGCCAGCAAAGTGTTCCCTAACTGCAATTAGGGTGGATTTTAATGTCATTACGGGCAGCAAACCAAAGTCATCGGCGCTTTTGTTTTCTTGTGGAGATGCACCGTACATCATGATCCCAGGCCTTACCCAGTCATAATGTGCTTCTGGCCACAATAAGATTCCAGCGGATGCAGCAATCGATTTTTCGCCATCTTTGCCTGCAATAAACTGTTCAAAGCAAGCTATCTGATTTACTGTTGTAGGGAGGTGGGGGGCATCTGCTTGGCAAAAGTGACTGACAATATTGATAGGAAGTTCAATATTTTCACAACGTTGTAGTCGTTGGTAAAAACCTTCAGCATCCTTTGGTAATACCCCAAGACGGTGCATACCCGTATCGAGTTTCATCCAAACTTTCAGTGGTCGTGGTAAAACTGCGGCTTTCAGCATGTCCAACTGTTCTACACAATGGATCACGGTATCAATGTGGTGTGCCGCCATTAAAGGCAAATCCGAGGGTTCGAAAAAACCTTCTAATAGAACAATAGGCTTCGTTATGCCCTGTTGTCTCAGTAATAAGGCTTCATTGAGCCTCGCCACACCAAAACCATCCACCAGTTCTTGAACTGCGGTGCCTACCCCTACTAATCCATGACCATAAGCGTTTGCTTTTACAACTGCAATTAATCGGCTATTCGGTGCAATTTCCCTAACCCGTTGCAAGTTATGTCGCAGAGCGCGGCGGTTTATCAATGCGGTTGCCGCTTTCATTATTTCCTCGTTCGATTTTTCTAAATCCGCTAAAAATTAAGCTGCACCTTGGCAGCCTAATGTGTTCTCTTACTTTCTTATACGCTAAAAAGCATCAATTTCCACCCAATATTTAGTCTTCATCATTATACGCAGGCCCCGCATAGTTATCGAAGCGCGACCACTGACCATTAAATGTCAAACGTACCGTACCTATTGGCCCGTTACGCTGCTTACCGAGGATGATTTCCGCAACGCCCTTGAGTTCACTATTGTCATGATAAACTTCATCACGGTAGATAAACATAATCAAGTCCGCATCCTGCTCAATAGACCCAGACTCACGCAAGTCAGAGTTTACAGGCCGTTTATCAGCGCGTTGCTCAAGGCTTCGGTTCAACTGGGATAGTGCTACCACTGGTACATTGAGCTCTTTTGCTAATGCCTTGAGTGAACGTGAAATTTCAGCAATTTCTAACGTACGGTTATCAGAAAGCGCAGGAACTCGCATTAATTGAAGGTAGTCAATCATGATCAAACTCAACCCACCGTGCTCACGGTAAATCCGTCGTGCGCGAGAACGTACCTCGGTTGGTGTCAAGCCAGAAGAGTCGTCGATGTACATATTGCGTTTTTCCATCAAAATGCCCATCGTACTTGAAATTCTTGCCCAGTCCTCATCATCTAGCTGCCCAGTACGAATGCGGGTTTGGTCAACTCGAGATAATGATGCCAACATACGCATCATGATTTGGTTACCTGGCATCTCCAAGCTAAAGATTAAAACAGGTTTTTCTTCTGTCATCGCTGCGTTTTCACATAAGTTCATCGCAAAGGTCGTTTTCCCCATAGATGGACGCGCAGCAACAATAATTAAGTCAGAGCCTTGCAGACCCGCGGTTTTCTTATCAAGGTCTTGGTAACCTGTAGAAACCCCCGTAACCCCATCGTGGGGCTGCTGGTACAGTTGTTCAATCTTTTCAACGGTTTCAGACAAAATAGCTTCGATGCCTTTCGGCCCTTCGTCTTTATTCGCGCGTGACTCTGCAATTTGGAAAACTTTGGTTTCGGCTAAATCCAGTAAGTCTTCGCTACTACGTCCTTGAGGGTCATAGCCCGCATCTGCTATTTCATTTGCTACCGAAATCATATCGCGAACAATTGCACGTTCGCGGACGATGTCAGCATAGGCATTAATATTCGCCGCACTTGGCGTATTTTTTGATAGCTCAGCTAAATAAGCAAAGCCCCCAACGCTATCTAACTCTCCTTGCTGCTCTAAAGACTCAGATAACGTGATTAAGTCAATGGGTTTGCCTTGTTCGAGCAAAAATTGCATCTGAGAGAAAATGGTACGATGTGGGCGGCTAAAAAAGTCTGCATGAGTAACACGCTCTGAGACTGTATCCCAACGCTCATTGTCTAACATTAACCCCCCTAAAACAGACTGCTCCGCTTCGAGAGAATGAGGTGGAAGTTTCAAACCTTCCATTTGATGGTCTCGTGGGGTATCTGTCTTAAAATTCGATGAGGGTTTTTTAGCCATACATTAATATCCAAGTCTATAATTAACCAAGAAAGCCTTAGTATACGCCAATCTGCTTTGAGTTGTGTTTTTCTTTGCGTCTTTCCTTTGCAAGATATAAATCGAAGTCAACAATGCAAAGCACAAACCAATAATTCTTATGATTGAAACGTAGCGTTATGATGGAACGATTGATATTGTAATTAAAATAAATGATCCTTATTGGAGATTGTCATGGCAAAACGTATTGAGTTCGCGCAACATGGTGGCGCTGACGTACTTAACTTAGTGGATTATTCCCCTGCAAATCCTGCAGATAACGAAATTCAAATCGAAAACCGTGCTATTGGGATTAACTTCATCGATACCTACGTCCGCAGCGGTTTATATCCTGTCGCAAAACTGCCTTGTGGCCTTGGTACAGAAGCCTCTGGCGTAGTTGTAAAAACTGGCGCTCATGTCACGGGCTTCAAACCGGGTGACCGTGTTGTTTATGCTCAAGGCCCTCTAGGGGCTTATAGTGAAGTTCATAATGTTCCTGAAAGTGCCGTGGCACACCTTCCCGATGGTATTACTTTTGAACAAGCCGCTGCTAGCTCATTAAAAGGCATGACGGTTTATTATTTATTCCATCAAACTTATCAGCTAAAACGCGATGAAGTCTTTTTGTTCCATGCCGCAGCAGGTGGCGTAGGCCTAATTGCTTGCCAATGGGCAAACGCGCTGGGCGCTAAGATGATAGGAACGGTTGGCTCAGCAGACAAAGCATTAAGAGCAAAAGAGGCTGGGGCATGGGAGGTCATCAACTACCAAACAGAAGATATCGCTGCTCGCGTTAAAGAAATCACTAACGGCGAAAAAGTGAATGTTGTATATGACTCTGTGGGGCAATCCACATGGCTTGCTTCGTTAGATTCCCTCAAACGTCGCGGCTTAATGGTGAGTTTTGGTAATGCATCAGGCCCCGTTACTGGCGTGAATTTGGGTATCTTAAACCAAAAAGGCGGCTTATACGTTACACGACCATCCCTTGGTGTCTATGTCACTAACCGTGCAGAACTTGACCAAGCCAGTAATGCCCTGTTTGATATGATTTTAAGTGGTAAAGTGAATGTGGATGTGCCGCAATCACAAATTTTTGCGCTAAAAGATGCACAAAAAGCTCACACCACAATTGAATCAAGAAAAACGCAAGGCTCAAGTTTGCTTATTCCATAAGAAGCAAAGCTGCGATAAAAAAAGCGCCTACCGGCGCTTGAGGTTGTTGACAAAGCGGGATAAAAACGTAGTTTTTCCCGCTTTGTGTTATCAGCCGAAAATCAATGAATTGATTTTCCTAACTTATTTTCAAAACCTATATGATTTGCTGCCTAACAGAGCTTTTCTATTTATTACAATGAGTTATTAGCATCGGGTCACAAATTCTAACGCTTGTTCCACCACAGTTAAGTCAGCCCCTTTTTTATGGGCATTCTCACTTAAATGACGGCGCCATTGCCGTGCCCCAGGGATGCCTTGGAAAATGCCTAACATATGGCGAGTCATATGGCCTAAATAAGCGCCTTTCGCGAGTTCACTTTCAATGTATGGATACATTTGTCGTACAGCATCCACACCATCAATGATAGGGTAGTGCTCACCAAACAATTGATTATCTACCGCCGTTAAAATCGATGGGTTCTGATAAGCCTCACGCCCTACCATCACACCATCTAAATGTTGCAAGTGCTGTTTCGCTTCTTCCAATGTTTTAATTCCCCCATTAATCGCCATCGTAAGATGGGGAAAGTCGCGTTTTAATTGATAAACACGCGGGTAATCTAGTGGTGGAATTTCACGATTTTCTTTTGGACTAAGACCCGATAACCATGCTTTACGTGCATGAATAATAAACATTTCACAACCGCCTTGGTGAGAAACGGTCTCAATGAAATCACATAAAAATTCGTAGCTATCTTGTTCATCAATACCAATACGAGTTTTGACTGTAACAGGAATAGAAACAACGTCTTGCATGGCCTTTACACAATCAGCAACCAGTTGGGCATCTCCCATTAGGCACGCACCAAAACGCCCATTTTGCACACGATCAGAAGGGCATCCCACATTTAAATTAATTTCATCATAACCACGTTCTTGTGCTAGTTTAGCGCATTGCGCTAAGGCGGCGGGATCGCTACCACCAAGCTGTAATGCCACTGGATGTTCTTCCTCACTAAAAGCAAGATAATCCCCTTTTCCGTAAATAATCGCCCCCGTTGTCACCATTTCGGTATACAACAAAGTATTTTTACTCAGTAAGCGATGAAAATAGCGGCAATGGCGATCTGTCCAATCGAGCATAGGAGCAACGGAAAATCTATTAATGTTCTTGTAGCCTGTCATACCTTGAAAACCCTTGTTTTCACTGTTTTTTATATTTGTCGTGTTTCCGTGCATTTTGACCTATTTCAGTGTAATTCTACCTTATTAGGACGCCTTTAATTGGAGACATCAGTGTCTAAAACTGTCATGGAAAGCATTAAGATGCTGTATTATAACATAGACAAAAGCATGAGAGCAGATGGTTCTGGATAACACATACTGCTATTCCTTTTTCTAAACGTCACCTCATTCTTACCTTTAAAATTCGGCTAATTGGTACTTTTCTAATATTTAGACATATCACGGTCTCTTAAAATAGCTACCTATTAAATAGAAAACAGTAACAATTATATTGTTTTAGACAAAAAAAACCCCGATGTGTTAATTCACATCGAGGGGTTCAAAATTGCTGAAAACGACACTGAATTCACTCAGTGTAAGAAATGGATACTAAAGAGGCTTGCGAGAATTTAAATTAGCTACAACACTACTTTTAGATAAAATATTTCAATAATATATTTAGGCGCTTTTATTATTTAGTTTCAGCACTCATGGTCACGAAATTTCCCATGCGAGCACTAGTAATAGTATAGCTATCTGCACCAGCGGCTTTTGCTTTTGCAGCAATAATAGCTTCTGTTGAATCCAAGGTATCGCCTGTAGCTGTGATTGTTGCTGCGGATGCACCAAATGCTGCCATTGATAATACAGAAGCTGCCATCAGAGTTTTAAACATATTCATAATATAATTCCTTTATCCGTTATTAGGGGAGAGACAACTCATGTTGTCTTCGATGTACGTATCATACAAGTAAAACCAATTTAGGATAAAGCAAATAAAATCGCTGATGATATTCAAATTAACTGAATAAGAATGATAACTTCAAAACAACCTAATTGAAGCAACATTAAAAAAGCCTTGCAAGGTATTGTAGTTGTCTCAATAAGCCATTTACACCGTTCTTAGCATTCTTCCGCCTAGAGTGAACTACCCTAATAAAGTTGGGCTGTTCACTAAGCGGAATGCAAACACTAGATTTGTTGAAGAGAAATATCACCAAATGTCATGTATATCAGTGTGTGACCTACAACGCCACGATAACACCCTTGCTGAGTGTTTAATTCGCAAGCCAATGCTGTTAATTGCCAAGCATCATATTCCTCAATTTGACTGACTCGAGCAGTCAATAAAGCATTATCATTACGTTCACCATAGGCTTTTACTGCAATTGAATCCTGAGCTAAAGATGTTTCAATCGAGCTATTTGCCCAACTCCACATCCAACTTCCTTTGTTTTGATCATAGGTTCCAATGATCTGTACAGGGGCCGTCACCATGATATTGTCTGGCACATGGAAAATAATCGAACCTTGGGTCTGATCGACCGACCAATCTGCCTCATCCAATTTCCATGTATCACAATGAAATTGGTTTTTGGCTTGTAGCGCATTCATACTACGCTCAATCAGCACCTCATAGGGCATGTTTTCTAATTCATTATTCATTGATTACCCTATATTTTTTAATGCATTAATGATCAGTTGCCAAAACTTATGGTGATTTAATTTAACAGCAACTTGAGTGTGGCAGTCTGTCGGAGCTGGGTGACGGAAATCTGCAACTGTCATCCCTAAGGTCAATGATCCTGTTAATTCAATGTCTACAGGCACTTTTTGAGTCGTCATCACGGAGGGATCAATCACATAAGCTACGGCACAAGGGTCGTGTACTGGCGGAGCATCAAAGCCTTGAGCTTGCTTGTACATTTTCCCAAAGAAATCCAGTAATTCGACAACAAATTGCGAACAATCGCTACCAATTTCAGCAATTTCTTTTACGACGTCTGGGGTTGCAAGTGCTTGGTGGGTTAAATCTAGTCCCACCATCGTTAGTGGCCATTTTTCATTGAAAACAATATGAGCCGCTTCTGGATCGATTTTGATGTTAAATTCAGCGACGGCACTCCAATTCCCAACATGGTAGCCTCCCCCCATGAGTACTACCTCTTTAACTCGCTCAACAATACGCGGTTCCAGACGAGCAGCAAGAGCAATATTGGTTAATGCTCCCGTAGGAACGAGAGTCACCGTTTTAGGTGGGTGGGTCATAATAGTTTCGATTATCAGTGAAACTGCATGTCTTTGATCAAGCTTCAATGTTGGCGTAGGTAGTACAGGCCCATCAAGTCCTGAGTCCCCATGAATGTCAGGTGCAACTTCGATATCACGGACTAAAGGACGGACAGAACCTGCGGCAAATGGAATACCGGTGATTTTCGCCATCTCTGCAATAGCGAGTGCATTATGGGTGACTTTTTCGAGGGTTTGATTACCAGCAACGGTTGTTACTGCCAATAAATCAATATCTGGGTTGCCATAAGCCAGTAATAACGCGATGGCATCGTCATGGCCGGGGTCACAATCGAGGATTATTTTCTTGCTCATACCTTACCTTATTAAAATTGGAGTCAGAAATGGCACTGACTCCAATTTAGCGAGCTAGCAAGGTAAAATCTATACTTACTATCTGAATATCCAAAAATTTATTTTAAAACATGTGCATAGATACGTTTCTTCTCACCTTCATTTTTGGAAATATAAACGCCCTGCACTTCAGGAGCAAAGCCGGGTAATGCATTGATACCGGTTTCTAACGCTTTGAAATAACGTAGCACAGGCCCTGACCATACTTCGCCGGGAACAACACATAGCACGCCCGGAGGATACGGTAAGGCCCCTTCAACAGCAATACGCCCTTCTAATTCATCTAGTGGCAATAATTCACAATTACCACGAATAAACGCTAAATGTGCTTGTTGAGGTGCCATTTTCACTTCAGGAAAATGGTCTTTGCGAAACATTTCCTTTTGTAGCTGCTTAATGTTGTCATTCACACTAAGCTGATGCATTTCTTGGCATAAACGGCGTAAAGTATAGCCTTGATAATGATCTTGATAACGTTGATAAATAGAGGGCAAAACATCCTCTAATAATGCATTTTCATCAAGTAGCTGCTCAAAACGCACTAAATGAAAGACCAATAACGCTAATTTTTCCTGAGTTTCCGCAGGTGTTAACAAAAACAGTATCGAATTTAAGTCACATTTCTCTGGGATCACACCATGCTCGCGTAAAAAATGTGCCAAAATTGTCGCAGGAACACCGAAAGCTTCATATTCACCAGTTTCACTATCGATACCCGGTGTCGTTAACATCAGTTTGCAAGGATCTACAAAATATTGATCCTGTGCATAACCGTCAAAAGCATGCCAACGCTCTTGCGGAATAAAGTTAAAAAAGCGTTGCTCGGCAGCGATTTGCTCCGTTGGGTATTCATGCCACAATACGCCATCAACCTTTTCAGGAACAAAGGGTTTAAAATAACGACAGTGCTGGAAAATGGACTTTCTTACATCAATCCCCACTTTCACACAATCCATCCACATTATTTGACCTGCATCACCTTCGTGAATACGTGCATTGACATCTAAAGATGCAAACAATGGATAAAAGGGACTTGTCGAGGCGTGTATCATAAAGGCGTTATTGAGTTTTTTGTGTGAAACAAAACGCTCTTGCCCCTTGATATGGTTGTCTTTTTTATGGATTTGTGACGCCTGAGAGAAACCGGCCAGTTGCTTGTGAACAGATTGAGTCACCATAATACCTGGGTCGTTTTCATTTAGTTCCAATAGTAATGGAGAGCATTGGCGCATCATTGGAATGAATTGTTCGTAGCCTACCCATGCAGAGTCAAATAAAATGTAGTCACATAAATGACCTATTTTATCAACAACTTGCCTTGCATTATAGATAGTACCATCATAGGTTCCAAGCTGAATCACCGCCAAGCGGAATGGCCGTTTCGCTTGCGCTTTTTCCGGCATAACTTCTCGGATAAGTTCACGTAAATAAGTGTCTTCGAAACAATGGGCATCAATGCCACCAATAAAACCAAAAGGGTTACGCGCAGTTTCAAGGTAAATAGGGGTTGCACCAGCCTGAATCAGCGCCCCATGATGGTTTGACTTATGATTGTTACGATCAAATAAAACCAAATCCCCCGGTGTTAATAACGCATTTAGCACCACTTTGTTGGATGAAGATGTACCATTAAGCACAAAATAGGTTTTATCTGCATTAAACACTTTCGCTGCAAATTTCTGTGCTTCTTTCGCTGCACCTTCGTGGATCAACAAATCCCCCATCGCGACATCTGCATTACACAAATCTGTACGAAATAGGTTTTCACCATAAAATTGGTAGAATTGCTCCCCCGCAGGATGACGGCGGAAAAACTGCCCACCTTGGTGTCCAGGGCATGCAAAAGTGACATTATGCCCCGCAGCATAATCCATCATTCGAGCAAAAAATGGAGGTAATAGCTGCTCAATATATTGATTTGCTGCATCAAGTAATTGGCGGCTATTTTCTTCGCGCAAAGAAGGTGCTGGCGGCAATAATGCCGTCAAATAGGGCGGAATATTTTCTTCTGATGGCAGCTGTTTATCACTGATGATAAACAGCGGAATACTGAGCTTACTCTCAACAACCCTTTTCCACAGCCCTTGATTGGCATCTTGTTCAGATAGCACCACCGCAGCAATATTGTTTAACTGTGCATCGCGAATATCTACCCACTGAAATTCACTCGTAAAATAGATTACGACCCCCTGGCTACATGCCACTTTGATTTTGTTCATAGCAGTCTGGATCTTAGTTAGCTGAGGAAAAAGAGGCGGTCAATATACTTGATAGGTAGGGGAATTGGAATGACTCACGCAGATACAAAAAAATAGATAATCCGAAAAGTTAATTATTTTTCATAAGTTATTGGTTAATAGCATAAAAAACCCAACCATTAACATTTAGTTTACTGAGATTTTATTTCAAAAATATAGTTGAAAACAGATAAACCAACTAATTAATGATTTTTTGGCCATCAATTAGTCGGTCAATATCTTCTGTACGGGACGTTAGTTGTTTTTTTCCACATACAATGTTTGAGATGGGTATGCAAAGTCAGCATCATGGTGTTTGACGATATCAATAATCTTCAAATAGACCTTTTGCTGAGCAGCCAACCACTCTGCCCATACCGTCGTTTTGGTGAAACAATACACCATAATATTCAACGATGAATCCGCGAAGGCATCAAAATACACCAGCAACGTTTGCCCTGTATCAATATTTTCATCTTGTTGTAACATAGTACGGATATCATCGACAATCACACCGATTTTGTCGGCATCTTCATAGCGTAGACCAATTTCCGTTTTAATACGTCGATTCGTCATACGCCCTGGGTTTTCCACACTGATGGAAGAGAAAACGGAGTTTGGAATATATAAAGGACGGTGGTCAAAAGTAATAATCTTGGTAATTCGCCAACCAATTTCAACAACGGTTCCTTCAATATTTCTATCTGGCGAACTGACCCAATCACCAATGTTAAATGGCCTGTCAAAGTAGAGCATCAACCCAGAGAAAAAGTTACTTAAGATATCTTTACCGGCCATACCGATAGCGATACCACCAATACCGCCAAATGCCATCAGCCCTGATAGACTCATGCCAAAGTGCTCACCAAATAGTAGCACCATGACGACAATCATCGCGGTTTTAAACACGCGAGCCACAATACGGGCGGAGGTAGGGTCACTCCCTTTTTTTATCTGCGTTTTTTCCAAGCGGTTAGCTAATTGAAAAAGTTTTCGCATTAAGAGCAATGCTATCAATACTACCGTAACAAAACTCACTAACGATGTAGAAATAAACGTCAAATCAAAGTCACTTGCTGCCATGTCGACATATTGTGCAATAACAATAATGACACCACAAAGCACAAGGGTTTGAATAAAATGAACAAGAATGCTTTTGTGTTTGTGTTTACGTCTTTTATGAAGAATTTCAAAAACCAAATAAATAGCGAGACAGGCCGCTATCAACGTCATTCCTATGGCATATTTTTCAAGTAATGCTTCTATCATGTCTAACCGCCCTAAAATTCATCTGATAGATATATTTTTAATCATTTTACTGTACGTTGTTTTACATTATCGTATTATTAAGATAACAATTATAAATAATATTTTCCCAATAATTATCAATTACTTTTTAGACTATCCAATAATGAGCTTCTCTATGTTTTTACCTAATGAAAAAGAAATTCAACATGTTTTGGCGCTCGCGTCTTCACAAAAATATACCTATTTTATTAGTAAAATTGCTGACTGGGAGCAAGTTTGGAGTGTCGGTGATGGGCAAAATTTAGCCACCTCATGGGATGATGAAAAGCACCTCTCCCTACCTCTATGGGCTGCCAAAGCCTATGTTGAGCTATGTTTAACCGATGAATGGGCGAACTTTACACCAATGCAGTTTAGTCTTGAACACTTAATGACAGAAATTTTACCTGATATGCATGAAGCGAATATTAGCGTTGCGTTGATGATGCAGCCAGATGGAAGAAAAACACCTGTTTATAATGCGGCGGCATTGCTTGCGGATTTAAAAGCAGAGTGCCAACAATATGAATAAAAAGCAGCAACTTGCTGCCTCAGACTGCTGACAAACCTATTATGTTTGGCAGCAAGTCATATAGGTTTTGAAAATCAACTAGGAAAATCAATTCATTGATTTTCGGCTGATAACACAAAGCGGGAAAAACTACGCTTTTATCCCGCTTTGTCAACAACCTCAGGCAGCAACTTGCTGCCTTTTGTCACGAAAAACTACCGTTCAATACCCGTTGTGACAGCAAACTCTCGTGTCTGCCCTGCCTCTAACCAAATCAGGGTTTGACTCTTCTTCGCCGCTAAAAAACCTTCTGGCCGACAAGTGGCGGGTAAAACAAATGCACCAACCTTTTGGTCACCATTGTATAAAATCCAACGAGTCGCGTAATTTAGCTCACTCGATTTAAAACGCGTGACAAACACGTTTCCTGTTGGTGAAGTCATTCTAAATTCAGGCTCGGCCGTATATTGACTAAGATTATCCATAAAAAACACAATTTCAGGATCGCACATATTTGGCTGATTAAGCTGACTTAGCGTGACTTTTCCTGATTTTAAAGCCTCATTAAACTCAAGCCATTTCTCCGTTGGCTGTACATGCCTCGGTATCGACTCACGCAACTTAATTGCCTGTTCTGGGATATTTTGAGTCAGTGTTGCATTATCCACATAGGCATAATTCATATGACACATATATTGCAGAGGCATGGGGACAGAGGCTAAGTTCTTGACAGACATATGAATATCAAATAATGCGCTACCGGAGGTTAATTGCACCGAGGGTGTTGCTCGGTAATGATGACCAAAACCCATCACATACTCATATTCCCCGACCACTTTTAGACTTTGGTCAGCCAACTCAAGCCATGCACTATCCATTGATGCGCAAGGCATTTCTCCATGTAATGGGTGAGAATCTTCTGGCGATGGGCAACCGTTACTGATTAAACCTGAATGGAATGCAAAACAACCATAAGTTTCAACGACAGTTGGAACCAGTTTTGGCGCTGAAAACATATTTTCCATTTTCAGATTTTGGCCACAAAATTCCGCATCCCAAATCATCTGCCCTAAAAAAGGCAGAATCGTTAAGTAACCTTGCTGATTTTCAATTCTGAGCCCTTCCACCCCAGTATGATAACGAAATGTGGTGGCGGTAAAATGGTCATTTTTTAAAATAAGCGTTGGCTTTTCCGTAAATAAGCTTTTGTGAAGAGGTATTAATGTATTCATTTTCATACTCACGGTTTAATAAGGTAAATGGGATTGGGTAGTTCACACTACCCAATTTGAGCACTATTTTGCGGATTGTTTCGCTTTAAAGCGGCGTTCCCCCACAAAGTAAATACCGACATACACAAAGCACAGCATGGAAACGAGGAATGAAAGCTGTAATGAATGCAGCATATCTGCAACGTAACCTTGGACAGCAGGGACAACAGCCGCACCGACAATCGCCATCACGATGACGGCTCCCGCCATTTCAGTGTGTTCATTATCAACCGTGTCCAAAGTGCCTGCATAAATGGTTGCCCAGCAAGGCCCAAACAGAATACTGACCATCACCGCTGCATAGACAGCCGTAAAACTCGGAATAAATGCAACATAAATCAAAAATAATGCACCAATAATCGAGTAAATAATCAATACTTTTTCTGCGTTAAAACGAGTCATTAAAATATTGGCGATAAACTTTCCAATAAAGAAGCAGGCAAAGCTATACACCATAAAATTCGATGCATCGCGTTCGTTAATATCCCCCATCTCTAGTGCTAAACGGATAGTAAATGACCATACTGCGACTTGCATTCCAACATATAAGAATTGGGCAATGATCCCTTTTCTAAAGCGGCTATTTTTCGCTAAATATTTGAGTGTATCCAATGCTGATGGACGTTTATGATCTTGCGTTTCCGCGACCTTACATTTAGGAAACTTAGTAATCAGGAATAGGATCATCACAACCACCAATACCATAATCATATAGCGGTACGGTTCCAGCGTGTTTTCTAACATGGCTAAACGGAATTCATGGATTTGATCAGCGTTCATTCCTGCCATTTGATTTTGTAAGCTATCCCCTTCAGAAAAGACGAGGTATTTGCCCAGCAGAATCCCACCCGCGGCACCAATTGGGTAGAAAGTTTGGCTAATATTTAAGCGCAGTGTGGCGTATTGTTTAGGGCCAATCATTGAACTATAAGTATTCGCCGCAGTTTCAAGGAAACTTAAACCAATTGCAATCGCAAAAATAGCGGCTAAAAACATGGTGTAAGTCGCCATATGAGAAGCAGGGAAGAACATACTGCAACCGGCGATATACAGGATCAACCCAACCATGATCGCATATTTATAGCTGGTTTTTTTGATAACCAAAGAGGCTGGGATCGCAATCAAAAAGTACCCACCATAGAATGCGCTTTGTACTAAAGCAGAGGCGAAGTTACTGAGTTCAAAAACACTTTTAAACTGTGTGATTAAAATATCATTCAATGCTGCGGCACATCCCCACAGGGGGAATAGGCACGATAGTAGGATAAATTGGAATAGAGGAGTCTTACTCAGGTAGCCATCCGGTAACTGAGTGATGTTCTTAATGTTCATAGTAAGCCTTATATTTTTATAATTTATACCCTGTGAGATTTTATTCAGCTCTAAGGGCTGATTTATACATCAAAGGGTATATAGCTACGTTGGACTATTATTATTTAGCTACTCATTAGCTGTGTTGATTTGTACAAATTCGTTAAATTGCTCAACGCTTGGATAAGAAGATTGAGTGCCTTTTCCTGTCACACTGAAAGCCGAAAACATAACCGCTTTTTTCAGCGCTTCTTCAATATTCCCTGTATGCACATAGTAATGAGAGAAGCAGCCGATAAAGGCATCTCCCGCACCACTGGTGTCAATGGCATTCACTTTGATTGCAGGTATCAATAGCTCGCTATCACGAGTCATCCATAATGCCCCTTTATCTCCTAATGTTACGATGACATTTTTTAATCCTTTATCCAGCAACGACTGTGCAGCACAGCGAATATTGTCCATCGTATCTACTGGCATATTAGTTAAAATCTCTAATTCCGTTTCATTAGGAACAAAGAAGTCACAACGGCAAGCAAAATCCAGATCAAGCGTACGCTGCGCGGGTGCAGGATTAAGCAACACTGGTATCCCATTTTTATTACCGAATGAAATCGCGTGATAAACCGTCTCAAGCTGTACTTCTAATTGCAGGACGATCAATTTACATTTTTTCAGATCTTCTGCCGCGCGATCGATATCTTCTGGGGATAAAAACTTATTCGCACCTTTGACAATCAAAATACTGTTTGATGAGTTTTGATTAACAAAAATAGGGGCTACACCGCTTGAAGTACAAGGCACTTTTTCAACATAACGGGTGTTAATGCCATAAGACTCAAGGTTACGAATAGTATTATCTGCGAAAATATCATCACCGACTTTCGTTAACATGATCACTTTTGAGTTCAACTTAGCAGCAGCAACTGCTTGGTTTGCTCCTTTACCGCCGCAACCAATTTTGAAAGCTGGCGCTTCTAACGTCTCGCCTTCTTTTGGCATTTGATCGATGTAAGTGATCAAATCAACCATGTTTGAACCAATAACTGCTATATCCATAATGTCCCTCGTGTTAAATAAATCACATAATGATATGATAATAACATTATCATGTTGCAAAAATATCATTTGTGATTAGGATCTCGAATAACGAATGTTCAAGTGTTATATCTACCACATTTCCTCATTCTTTGTTGTCTATTCCACATTTATATAGGAAAGTTGAAAATGCAAGACTTAGCAAAATATATTGATCACACTTTACTCGCAGCTAATGCCACTGTTAGCGATATTAAAACATTGTGTGCCGAAGCGGCAGAGCACCATTTTGCATCCGTGTGCGTGAACACGGGTTACGTCCCTTTAGCCAGTGAGCTTTTAAAAAACAGCGACGTTAAGGTTTGCTGTGTGGTAGGCTTTCCATTAGGGGCTTGCTTAACAGAAGCGAAAGCATTTGAAGCCGCTGAAGCTGTTCGCCGTGGAGCCGATGAAGTGGATATGGTTATCAACATCGGGATGCTAAAAAGTGGCGACCTTGAGTTTGTACGAAAAGATATTGAAGCCGTTTTCACCGCTTGCGGTAAAGCAACACTAAAGGTTATTTTAGAAAATTGCCTGTTAACTGACGAAGAAATTACTCAGGTTTGTGAAATTTGCCGCACAATTAAAGTCGGTTTTGTGAAAACTTCAACAGGTTTCAGTACAATGGGCGCAACCGAGCACCATGTAGCACTGATGCGTAAAGTGGTTGGCAGTGAAGTCGGCGTGAAAGCATCCGGTGGTGTACGTGACCGCGAAACAGCGATTAAGATGATTGAAGCTGGCGCAAATCGTGTTGGTGCAAGTGCTAGCGTTGCCATTGTCACAGGCAATCATACCAAACCAAGTGACTATTAAGTGATGGGGCGCGGGTCAACCGCGCCAATTTTGTGTATTAAAAAAGGATTGTAGGGTGATAGAAACTAAGCAAAAAGAACGCCTTCGCCGCTTAAGTGAATGTTTAAAACGTTCGGGACGCATTCATCTTAAAGAAGCCGCCAGAATACTCGAAGTTTCAGAGATGACCATTCGTCGAGACCTTAGTGCAGACACTGAAGGGCCGATCCCCATGTCACTCCTTGGTGGTTATATTGTTTCTGTTACTCAACCTGCTAATTTCATTCCCCAAGAGCCTCAAGCCGACATTTTCACCCCCGATCAAACCGAAGAATTATATATTCCTAACCTTGCAGCAAGTATGGTCACTGAGGATGACGTGATCTTTTTTGATAATGGTATTGAAATGGCGACGTTGATATCCCTCATTCCTGATGAGATCAATTTCACCGGTATTTGCTATTCACATAACGTTTTTCTCGCCCTTAGCCAAAAGAAAAATGCTACGGCGCTATTATGTGGTGGGGAATATCACCCTAAAAGTGATTCTTTTTATAACCCCTCGTTCCCTTCATTACTCGATTCAATCAATCCGAAAAAAGCTTTTATTTCGGCGGCGGGAGTACACAGCAGCTTTGGCGTAACTTGCTATAATCTTGATGATTTACTCATGAAGAAAAAAGCGATGGAAAAATCTATTCGTAAGATTTTACTCGCCCCTTATAACCTATTTGATGAAGTCGCTACGGCCAATATGGGCGAATTGTCACAATTTGATGTGATAGTCACAAATAGGCAGCTTTCTGATGAGTATGAAACATATTGTCGCAATGGTTTTGTGAAAGTAATTTATTAAAATTATCAATCGATTAAGCGGACAACATCTTGCCCGCTTACATTAAATTTTCACCGTTAAATAATCTTCTGCAATTTCGGTTGCAGGAAACACAGATTGGCACTCTGCCAATAACTTTGGAATATCCTCACTTGTATAGCGGCCACTCAAGTGTGTCGCAATAAAACGCTTTACCCCTGCTTCACGCGCTAATTCAGCCGCTTGTACCGTTGTCGAATGTCCTCTTTCATTGGCTTTTTCCGCGAATTCCGCTTCTAAGGTCGTTTCATGGATCATGACATCCGCATTTCTCGCTAATGCCAATGCTTGTTCCGTCGGTTGAGTATCCCCAAAAATAGCAATAACCTTTCCGGGGATTGGCTCACCAAGATAATCAGCCCCATTGACTGAACGACCATCATCAAGAACAATCGTTTCCCCTGCCTTAAGTGCCTTCATCCAAGGGCCGCGAGGAATATGGTCATTGGCTAATTTAACTGCATCTAATGCACCACTTTTCGGATGTTCTTCAATACGATAGCCATAACACTCAACACGGTGGTCAAGGGCATAAGCCGTCACAATCAGCTCCCCATCATCAAATAACTGACCAGCTTCAATTTCAACAATCTCCAATGGGTATGTCATATAAGACACGCTCACGGTTAAGACTGTTTCAATGTAATGTTTTAACCCTTTTGGCCCATAAACAATCAATGGTTCTGTTGTCCCACCCATTGAGCGACTACATAATAAACCGGGTAAACCAAAAATATGATCCCCATGTAAATGGGTAATAAAAATTTTCTCAATTTTTGGGGTTTTAAATGGGCTGTTTAGAATACGGTGCTGTGTCCCTTCGCCACAATCAAATAACCAGTAGCTTTTACGAACACCGACTAAATTTAATATCATACTGGTGACATTTCTTTCTTTTGTTGGCACGCCTGCACTGGTACCCAGAAAAGTTAATTCCATGTCTTTACTCCTTTTTCTTACTCTCTATTGCTCATTGTCTGACAATTATTTGATAGTCTCCCAGTCTAAACCAAATTTCGCCAGATACTTTCTCAGCCTATCTGCATCATTCGGTTGTTTTTTTTGCTGCCTTGAAACTGAAAATAGTGTTCGTCCCGCTTCTGATAATGATGAAGAACGACGGCACACATCAAGTACCGTCTCTAACTGTTGTCTATCAAATAAATCAATTTCACCAATATGTTTAGGTAATGTATTACTAGACTTCACCTGCCATTGGGATTGCAAACGGCTGATTTCTTCTTCTACCACCATTTTGTTAATACGCCCACGTTCAGCAAACGTCGCCATTCGGCTAATTGACGCGCCCAATTCACGAAAGTTACCGCGCCAAAGTGCCTGTTCCGAGCACGCAAATTTCACGTACAGGTTACGGGCTTCACTATCAAAACGGACCTGCGTTTGCTGGTCTTGGCTAAACTTCACCAGCTCATAATCAATATTGGGTTCGATATCTTCACGGCGGTCACGCAAGCCCGGTAAGGCAAACGTCCACATATTGATACGGGCAAACAAGTCTTCACGAAATTTTCCCTCTTCCACTTGCTGCGCCAAATTGCGGTGAGTCCCTGCAATTAGTTGAAAATCACTGTAAATTTCTTCATCTGAACCATAAGGAAAAAAGCTTTTTTCTTCAATGGCCTTTAATAACATCGCTTGTTCATCTAGCCCAAGCTCCGCGATTTCATCAAGAAATAAAATGCCACCATCCGCTTCTTTCAAGAGTCCACGCCTTGGATTAATTGCCCCTGTGAAGGCCCCTTTTACATGACCAAACAGTGTCGACATTGCGTTATCACCACGCAAAGTGGCACAGTTGACCTCAACAAAGCGCCCTTTGACTTGGTGGCGGCTTTCCCGTAATTGATAAATACGGCGAGCAAGAAAAGATTTACCTGCGCCTGTCGGACCATTGAGCAGAATCGGCGCTTTAGAACGCAATGCTACACGCTCAATTTGCTCTATCATTGAGTTAAACAAGGCATTACGAGTCGCAATTCCTGATTTTAAAAATGAAACCTGTTGTTGCTGTTCTTTCTGAAAACGGCTAGTAATGTGTGCATAGCGGCTTAAATCTAAGTCAATCACCGCATGAATACCAACAGGATCTTTCTCTCTTCCCTTTTCGCTTGGAGAAGTCTGGATCAATTTTGCAGGCAAGTAATGGGCTTCGGTTAATAAAAACCAGCAAATTTGCACCACGTGAGTCCCTGTGGTGATGTGTACAAGGTATTCTTCATTATCCGTGTCGAATGGATAACTCCCTGAAAAATCGAGCAATGACGTATAGACTTCTTCAAAATCCCACGGATCGGCAATATCAACCTCATGTAAGATAACCTCTGTTTGAGGGGAGGCTTGCTCGATGTCTTCTTTAACTCGATGAGCCATTTGGTAATCATTTACCTGATGAATTAAATCAAAGCGATCAATATTCAAATCAGGCTGCTGACAAAGCCCTACCGTAGGTCGCCACTTATTCCAACGATTGGCTTTTTTGCCTCGCCTATCGAGAACAGTCCCCAGCACGCCAATTACAACCTTACGTTTTTCAATCATGATGTTTATATAAATTTATAATTTACGATATAAAAAGATAATAAATAGCATAATCCATTTATCACATCAATATTAACCGCTTTTATCTTAAAATTATTTTTTATTTATATTTCAATTGGATAAATATTTTTATTTCATTTTTAAAAAAGTTGGCACGCTTCTGGCAATTAGATATTCATCTACTGCCGGAAATTGTCTGAACTTCACGTTCAACCGGTGCAGACATGGTGGCTTAGTCACTACATGATCTGTATACCGCCGTCGGTAAGATACCTTTTGGTAATAGCAAAGCTATCAGGTTCGACTCCTGAAATTAACGTCTCCAAAACGTAAACATAAGCTGAAGTTAAGCTTAAAGCCGCCACTCGAGAACTACGCCGAGTGATGAGCAGAAATTTAGACAGCCACACTCGGCGCTCTATTTTTCCCCTCACCACTTCGCTTTTTTCTTCAGTGCCGGATAAATATTGAAAAAGGAAAAAATAATGAAAAAAATAATTGTAGCTCAAGGACTTATCGCATTAACCGAAAAAAATGGCGATTTTCAGCACCTATTAATGGCTGGTGAGCACAAGGTAAATGATTGGTTCAACAAATTAACCGTCACTATGTATCCATTAAATGAAGAGCCGATTGAAAATAAACTGGCAGAACATTTACGCCAATATCATCAGCAGTGGGTTGCCGACTATTGCATTGATATTAATTTATCCGATGATGAAGTGGCATTTTTATACTTACATAATCATTTAATTGAGATCATCGCGCCACAAACGCGCCGTTTATATTGGAAAAATGCCAATACATTACGAGTAGAAAAACAAAGTATCGCTGACTTTAAAATGTCCAATGAATTAACCACTGCGTTAGTCCACAAGAAAGACATTAAAGGCCGTGAACTGTGCCTGATCACACAAATTTCCGCAGGGAAACTTGGCTTATTTAAAGTCGATGGGGAAATAAACAGTTTATTAGAAACTGGAACTTATGGGTATTGGAATGTAAAGCAGAAACCAGAAATACAGGTCATCGATGTTTGCTCACAATCTATTGATAAACCAATTGATTACACATTGGCGGAGCAAATTCGCCAATATCACCCAGATTGGATAGCATCTCATGGGGTCGATATTGATTTATCAGATGATGAAGTTGGCTTTTTATATTCACACCATAATTTGGTTGAAATTTTATCCCCTGCGACTCGACGTTTGTACTGGAAAGTCGGTGATAATTTGAAGGTCGAGAAACAGAAAATCGGTGAAATCGAGTTATCAGAAATCTTGATACAACGTTTAAATGGCAAAAAGCGTATTAAAGGCAATGAGTTATGCTTAGTGGCTCAAGTACCTGCTTGGCATATGGGCGTGCTGAAAATTGACGGTGAAATCGAAAACTTACTTGAACCGGGTACTTATGGCTACTGGCGTATCGAACGTACACCGGAAATTGAGGTGATTGATACCCGTTTACAATCATTAGAAGTCAGCGGGCAAGAGATTTTAACTAAAGACAAAGTCACACTGCGGATCAACCTGTGTGCTAACTGGCGTTATCACGATATTTTGTTGGCATTCTCAAAACTGAGTCAGCCTGTAGAACATTTATACCGTGAGTTACAGTTTTCGCTAAGAGAAATCGTCGGTACCCGAACCTTAGATGAGCTCTTAGAAAACAAACAATTAATCGATGAGCTGATGTTAGCTCAAGTAGTGCAATGCGTGGCTGAGTTTGGCTTAGAAATAGACAGTATCGGTGTAAAAGACATCATTTTACCGGGAGATATGCGCACAATTTTATCTCAAGTGGTAGAAGCAGAAAAATCGGCACAAGCAAACGTGATCCGCCGCCGCGAAGAAACCGCCGCGACTCGCTCACTGTTAAATACCGCGAAAGTGATGGAAAACAACCCTGTCGCACTGCGTTTAAAAGAGCTTGAAACCTTAGAAAGTATTGCACATCGAATCGACCAAATTTCCGTTTACGGTGGATTAGATCAAGTATTAAACGGATTGGTAAAAATTAAGGAATAACAATGAATAACAATAACTTTAATCAATTAATTCAAGAAAATGGCGTACCTGTAAAAATGTGGACTAACGGTGTACCCGTTGACCCTAAAGCGGTAACACAGTTACAAAACACCGCAAAAATGCCGTTTATTTTTAAGCACCTTGCGGTAATGCCTGACGTGCACGTTGGGAAAGGTTCAACCATTGGGAGCGTGATCCCAACCAAAGGCGCCATTATTCCTGCAGCAGTTGGTGTGGATATTGGTTGTGGGATGATTGCTGTAAAAACATCCTTAACAGCATCTGATTTGCCAGATAACTTGCAAAACATCCGTTTTGCTATTGAGGCTGCGGTACCACATGGGCGAACCACACATCGACATGGACGTGATAAAGGGGCTTGGCATCGTACTCCTGATATTGTTGATACCCATTGGGCGCACTTAGATGAAGATTTCAAACGTATTTGTGATAAATACCCAAAACTGCGTGGAACTAATCATTACAACCACTTAGGGACATTGGGAACCGGAAACCACTTTATTGAACTGTGTTTGGATGAACAAGACCGCGTGTGGGTGATGTTGCATAGTGGGTCGCGTGGAGTGGGAAATGCGATTGGTAACTTATTTATCACATTGGCACAAAAAGATATGCAACAGCATATCGCTAATTTGCCGGATAGAGACCTTGCGTATTTCGAAGAAGGAAGCGTGCATTTTAATGACTATATGGAAGCGGTAGGTTGGGCGCAAGACTTTGCCCGTCATAACCGTGAAGTGATGATGCACCGCGTTCTGGAAGCGCTATCGCGTGAAATTCCAAAACCGTTTATCACAGAGCAAGAAGCCGTAAATTGCCACCATAACTATGTGCAAAAAGAGCAGCACTTTGGTGAAGAAGTCTTGGTAACCCGAAAAGGCGCGGTATCAGCACGAAAAGGCCAAATGGGGATCATTCCAGGGTCAATGGGGGCGAAAAGTTTTATCGTACGCGGGTTAGGTGACGAAGAAAGTTTTTGTTCCTGTAGCCACGGAGCCGGACGTGTAATGAGCCGAACAGAGGCCAAAAAACGTTTCTCCGTAAGCGACCAAAAAATGGCGACTGCCCATGTTGAATGCCGAAAAGACAGTGATGTGATTGATGAAATTCCAATGGCGTATAAAGACATTGATGCGGTTATGGCTGCGCAATCATCACTGGTAGAAATTGTTCATACCCTACGCCAAGTGGTGTGCGTGAAGGGGTAAATATCAAAAAATAACAGGAGGAAGCATGGAAACTGCCCATGAAAGTGTATCCGTGCTAATGAGGGAACGGATAGGCAATAAGCTCAAAGAAATCGAAGAAAGTCATCACGTTAAAATACTGTTTGCTTGTGAATCAGGAAGTCGCGGCTGGGGCTTTGCCTCCCGCGATAGCGACTATGACGTTCGATTTATCTATGTTCACAAACTTGATTGGTACCTAACACTGGATAAAAAACGCGATGTGATAGAAAAACCGATTGATGATGAGCTGGATATCTCAGGTTGGGAGTTATCTAAAGCATTGAAATTAATGCGTAACTCAAACCCTGCATTAATCGAGTGGTTGCATTCACCGATTGTTTATTTTAAAGATGAGGCATTTTTTACTCAACTAGAGCGACTTGCCGCACAATTTTATTCACCGTTAAAATCACGTTATCATTACTTATCAATAAGTAAGCGTAATTTACATACTGATTTTAAAAACAAGCAAGTTAAGCTGAAAAAATATTTTTACCTTTTACGGGCTATATTAGCATTACATTGGATAGAGAAGAGTAAAGGTATGCCTCCAATGGCATTTTCAGAGCTTGTTGATACAACGGTTACAAATAAATGCGTACGGTTAGAAATTGAGGAGTTGTTAACGATAAAAAGCCAAGCAGACGAAAGTCATTATGGTTCAAGGCGACCTGCGATAGACCAACTTGTGTTAGAGACTATTGCTAACGTAGAACGAATGCAATTTCCTGAGCCTGCTTGTCGTGACAGCCGATTATTAGATAACTTTTTCCGTACAATTGTGCTAAAAAATAATTAACCATCTACATTCAAAAAAGAAGACCATCAGAAAATTTTTTGATGGTCTTTTTTCAAAGGCAATGTCAAACACTTAAAAAAAACTCACTTATCGCCAGCACGGGTTTTTGATAATTGATAATTTCCCTGCTCCCATCAATGCCAGCGCAATAGAACTGAGGAAAAAATAGACAATACTTTCGATAGCCCATGCCCCCGTTTTATCGAGTACAAACGTTTTATCTAACCCGATCATCAACCATGCAACCACCATCGTGAATGCCACTAATAATGCAGATGGACGAGTTAAAATACCTAAAATAATGAATATAGGCGCGACCACTTCACCTAAAATAGTGCCGTATGCAATAAATTCAGGTAAACCATAAGAAGCCAGTAATGCCTTAATACCACTGGCTCCTGTCAATAACTTACTCATTCCATGAAATAACATTAACCCACCAACAGCAAGGCGTAACAGCAACTTTCCTGCATCTTCATGGGACAACAGCCGATTAAATAGATTGACCACTTTATACCCCTTTAAGTTTTCATATACCGCATTAAGTCGTATGGCTTAAAAATGTATTATGGCTTAATAATATAAAGTGATAATCATTTAAATTTGCATTTCTTATAACTAAATCAATTTTTATTTGATTAATTTTCGTTAACTTTTTATTCGTTCAAATATTACGTTTAATTAATTATTATCTGACCAAAAATATTGAATAAAGCACTATGTACATGACCTAACAGTCACCAATGCTAATTCGGTTAACGCATTATAAAACGGGCTCTGCGTTGTTCGATTTAATTGCTGAGAAAACTGCGGTAACCAATTACCCAGATGATCATTCAACAACTCTTTTAGTGCGCTCTCTCTGACTTGTGAAGCTAAAACGGCTGCTTGAAATAACATTAAACCAACATGATCTGACGGCTCTGGATAATGTGTCTGAATTTTTAAACGCTCCCGTTTTAAAAACTCACTTAATGCCACGGTAGAGGAGCCTTGCAGTAGACCTTCAGGGTCAAGATATACCGAGCCCCACGGTGGGGCTGGTAATGCTTCTGGTCCAATAAACAAATCCATCCACTGAGTATGCAGTGTCGCCATTTCTATTTTTAGCGATGCTGAAATACGCTCGCTAATCTGAGTACTGATTTTGCAAGGCCACTGGGATGCAAAGTCATCTAACTTGAAAAAACTTATCGCATAGTGACTCGCATCGTCATTCGGTGAAAATAAATAGCAAGTACCTAAGATATTAAACGCGGCTGCATAATGTGAAAAATGGATCATAAAAAGATAATTTCCTAAGCGATAAGCTGTTATTTATTTACAGATGAATAGTGTAAAAGCAGTAGCGCAACATAAACTCAGCAACAATCGCCGCCGTACAACCAACGACTAGATACCCTTTACTGTGTGAGGTAATAACCCCATTCTCCGTTTGTCTAATATGACGAAATAGCCCATATCCCAACACAATCACCGCAAATATCCCCACGATCCAACTGCTGATACGTAGTGACCAAATTGCTTGGTAGGCTTGAATAGAGTTGATAGGAAATGTAATGGATTCATTATTATAACTAGTATGAACCAAGTAGCTTTCATAAGTAGGTTGATAAACCAAACGCACCACTAAGCTCATCCCAATAACCGCCCATAAGATCCATAATCCACGCGTTGAGATTTGAGCCTCTACAGAGCCGACGTTAAACCGTAATAATAAATTGGTTAATAAATAATACCCTGCGGCTCCTGCTGTAAACATGGTGCCGTAAAACATCAAATAAGTATTATCATTCATCCACGTTAACATTGATGTATAACGATAAATTGAAGCCATAGCATACACATCGCATAGCCCCGCAATAATCGCTAAGCCAAGTAGTAAGTATGACAATTCCTTTTTGAACCAGAGCCATAGAAAGGTCAGCCCAAGGAAAGCAAAATAGGTGGCGGTAAACACCACTTCACGACTTAACCACGATGAAAAAATATTCAACAGTGAGTTAGGTGCATTCAAAGGAACCCCTAAGTGGGTAATTGAAGACAACAAGCCAATACCTGCAAATACACAAGAAACAAACACATACCACAACAAAAACTGGGTACGAATTTTACCCGTTAAATTCGCGGATAGTTTTTTTGCGAAAAGCGCTAACATCACACTCAACCCAATGGATGTTTGCATTAAAAATGTGAATAACAATAGCGGCCATTCATTCATTTGGCTTCTCCTTGTGAGTCTTGAGTACGACCAGCCCCAAGATGCGGGTGGATCACTAAATTTGGATGAGTGATTGATGAGTCTGGTAATCCGCGGACATCCGCCTGATCGCCATAACGTTTTCGTAACTCATCAATCGGCCCAAACTGGATCGCACCTAACGGACAAGTGGCAACGCAAACGGGTTGCTCTCCTTTTAGTTGCAGGTCGATACAAAAATCACATTTCGACATTTGCTGAGTTTCAGGGTTCATTTGCGGCGCACCATATGGACAAGACCACGCACAGGTTCCGCATCCCACACACTTATCTGTATTGACCATCACAATGCCATCCCCATCACGCTTATGCATGGCTGTTGTTGGGCAATTTTTCACACACAAGGGGTCGGCACAGTGGTTGCATGAAATAGATAACGTATAGGCAAAGACGTTATTTACCAGTCCCCCTGTGCCGTTTTCGATAAACTCACCGCCGGCCACTTCGTATACACGACGATACTTGCGACCCACGTCGAGGTTGTTTTTATCTTTACACGCCACTTGGCAAGCTTTACAGCCTGAGCAACGTGCAGAGTCAATATAGAAACCAAGCTGTTTGTCACTTACAGCAGGATAAACGTGAAATTTACTCATGCTTTGCTTACCTCCACCAATAAGGTTTGATGGGCATTTCCGTGAGCCATCGCCGTGCTACGGGCTGATGTTAAAACGTTGGCACAACCACCTTGGTCAACCCCATTTTCATCCGGTTGCCACCACGCCCCCGCCTGTAAAGCAACAACGCCGGGCATAATACGTTGGGTTATTTTGACTGGCACCATCGTGATACCTCGGTCATTATTCACTTTGACTCGCTCCCCATCAGCGATATTGCGTCGCTTTGCATCGATAGGGTTGATCCACAGTTCTTGCCGCTGTACTTCTTGTAACCACGGGTTAGCAAATTGCGTTGAATTAGCACGATTACGGCCTTTCCAAGTAATTAATTGCAATGGATAGCGTGAAACTAGCTCATCCTCAGGCCCTTCAATGGCGGGCACATAGTGGGATAACGCGGGTATATCCACATCATTACGCTCATAAAGACGCTTAGAAAAAATTTCAATTTTTCCTGATGGTGTTTCAAATGGGTTATTCTCAATGTCGTCAATATTTTTCTTAAAGGCAACGTGACCAACATGAGGCTTATGTTTTAATAGATGGCGGCGTTTAACCAATAACTCATCAAAGGTAGGAATACCATCTTCAGGGCGTTTCTGATGGGCATCGTTAACTAAATGCTCGATCCACTCTTTCTCTGTGCGGCCTTCACTGAATTTCTCACCGACTCCCAGTTTATCTGCAACCTCTCGTAACCATTCATAATCACTACGGCGCTCAAACTCAGGTTCAATCACTTTTTCAGATAAAATAATGTAATTGCCCGTTCCCCATGTGCCCCCCACATTCCAACGCTCTAAGAAACTGGTTTCCGGCAGTAAAATATCGGCGTACTTGGCACTGGGTGTCATGTATAAGTCGCTATAAACGATAAACTCAACTTTACTTTCATCTTCCAGAACTTTAGCTGCGTGCAAAATATCGGGGTTCTGGTTGGTCATATAGTTACCCGCCAACGAGAAAATCATTTTGATTTCCGTATCGAGTTTTTCCGCATTTTTCAAACCATTTTCTGGGGTTACAAGGTCTTTGTTTTCACAGGCTTGTACCCAATTGGTAATATTAATTTTTGCTTTAACAGGGTTTTCAAATAGGCTTGGACCCGCTATGGTTTTACGTAAATCAGGGGTTACCGCCACACCATAGCCCGCAGCCCATCCCCCTTTCACTCCGACATTTCCAGTGATAGTGGCTAACAATGTGGCGCCCCTCGCTGAGCGTTCACCACAGATATGTCGTTGAGGCCCCCAGCCTTGCATTAACGCCGCAGGTTTGGTGTTGGCATATTCACGTGCTAACTGACGAATAGTTTGTGCTGGCACTTTGGTTATAGGCTCTGCCCACTCAGGCGTTTTCACTACCCCATCTTTTTTTCCCATTAAATAAGCCATCAATGACTCATTTTCAGGAACGCCTTCAGGCATTTGGTGCTCATCAAACCCCAACGTGTATTTATCGATAAATGTTTGATCATGTAGGCCTTCACTGATGATCACATACATCATGGCATCCATCATCGCGTTATCTGTGGTCGGTAAAATAGGTATCCACTGATCCGCTAACGACGATGCGGTATCTGAATAACGGGGATCGACAACAATGAATTTGGTGCCATTTTTCTTCATTTTTTGGAAGTAATGGTTGGTATGGCCAAAAATGGTTTCATTCGGGTTATGTCCCCATAAAATCACCAGTGGCGTATCTTCAAGTGTGTCTAACGTGCTGCCACTGGCTGACGTTCCATAGGTATAAGGGGTGACCGCCATCGTATTACCGTTACTCACTGAGTGGTAATTTTCCAGAAAGCCACCGGTGATATTAAATAGGCGACGCAACATATTCGCGCCTGAGAAAATGCCTCCCGTTACCCCAGTACTGAGGCTCACAAAACGTGAGGCTGGGCCATATTGTTCGTTAATGCGCTGCATGTTGTCGGCAATCAGTGTGGTTGCCTCTTCCCAGCTAATGCGTTCGAACCGCCCCTCACCACGTTTGCCTACCCTTTTCATTGGGTATTTCAAACGGTTAGGGTGATAGACAAATTTGCGATAGCTACGGCCACGCACACAAGCCCGCATAATGGGCATTTCTTCATCAAGATCCGCATCAGGTCGGGTGCTAATACGGGTCACAACGCCCTCTTTCACATGGGCACGAATATCACATTTCCCACCACAGTCAAAACTACTGCAAGTCGATACCACTCGCTCACCGTCATTTTGCAATGTAGTCGTAGGAATAATGTTGGCGTCTTCTGGTGTTGATGCGACCGTATTAGCAGCAATAAATGGGACAGCCATGAGCGCAGAGCTGCCTTGAATAAACCGACGACGGGTTAGTGGTTCAATCAGGTGAGTTTCACATTCACGCTGATCGTTATAATTTGTCATGATAGCTCTACCTCAGGCATACATTAGGTTTCCGCGATAGAGTAAACATTTCCCTCATTGCCAACTTTCGAAAAATAGCCAAAGACATTAGAATTTCAGCCAACCACGTAAAACATGTGGTTATATCAATAAAAATTGCCTATATTCGAAAAATACGTAATGATGTTTGAATATCAGCCAAGAAAAAGACCCATGCGAAATATCCCTCTAAAAACTGTCGATGCAACGCCTCGCGATGTTTTAGCTATCGGTACAGATTACTTACCTAACGTGCTACTGGACTCCCATGTACATCGTCGCGCCCAATTTTTATATGGTGCAACAGGGTTAATTGAAGTCAGCACCGCAGATGGTGAATGGGTGATCCCCCCTGATAGCGGGGTTTGGATCCCTTGCAATACCCCCCATGAAACACGGATGTTGAATGTCAGTACACGGAGTTTGTATATCGAGCCAAGTGCTGCGCCACGAAAAGGGAATAAGTGTGAAGTGCTAAGAGTTTCTCCTTTGCTACGCCAATTACTACTCGAAGCGGTTGATACACCAATAGAATATGACTTGAATGGCCGAGATGGCGTTATGATGCAGTTGATTTTACATGAAATCACCCGAGCAGAACCGCTACCTTTCTACGCTCCAATCCCCAGAGATGAACATTTAGCTAATCTATGCCGTGAGTTCTTAAAAGCACCACAAATCACTTCGCTCCCCCAAGAGTGGGCCGCTAAATTACACAAAAGCGAACGCTCGTTTAGCCGCTTTTTTGGCGCACAAACGGGGCTCTCTTTTTCTGATTGGCGACAACAAGCTTGCTTATTAAGTGCCATTACACATATTTCTGCGGGTAAATCCATTACCGAAGTGGCGTTTGATTTGGGTTATAGCAGCGTTGGAGCGTTTTCTACTATGTTTAAGAAATGGTTAGGGCAAAGCCCGTCAAGTTTTATTCAGCGAGTTGCTGGGTAGTCGATAAGTACGGATGTACTCAATAACTCATTGAGTATTATCCAGTAGTTGCAAAGTTTTTACATTAGCCGCCTTTTTCATTTTTTTACCTAACGTCTTTTGCAGTTATTCGTTAGGATAGAGTAAAAAGGAGCTTGTAATGACAACCAAATTCTATAGCTATCAACCAACTAAAGGCCACGGCCTTCCTCATGACCCTATCCCATCCTTAATTAGGCCTAGACCAATTGGTTGGATCTCCACTTGCGATAGTCAAGGCAGGACGAACCTTGCTCCTTATAGCTTTTTCAATATATTCAACTACTCGCCACCGATTTTAGCGTTTTCTAGCATCGGAAAAAAAGATTCCGTCACCAATGCCATCGAAACGGGAGAGTTTGTTTATAACCTCGCAACGCTCCAACTTGGCGAGCAAGTCAATATGAGTAGTGCGACCCTTGAACGCGGTGAAAGCGAGTTTGAATTGACACAATTGTCCACGTTACCTTCCACATTAGTTTCCCCACCGCGTATCGCGCAGACTCCTGTTTCTATGGAATGTGTTGTCACTCAATATCAGCAACTTAAACGGGCTGATGGGCAATTGCTGGATACTTGGATGGTGATGGGGGAGGTCGTTATGGTGCATATCGATGAATCGACATTAATAGATGGGCTATACGATTGTGCAGGACAAAAACCATTATTACGAGCAGGAGGCCCTGCTGATTACTACTGGATAGAGCAACAACAAAATTTAAAAATGTACCGTCCTAAATGACCTAAAATGCGAGTGGTCAATATTTCTAGCTATCGACCACTCTAGTACTATCCCTTTATCAATAGAATTTACACGTTAGTTGTTCACTGCTATCTGGGTAGGAAAAGTGCGCCGTAATTAAGTCAAACTGTGCTTCTGTAGTTTGAAATGGGTTTTCCCCTGTTAAATTACGTGCCGCCAGCCTTGCTTTACATTCTTGATTATCCACCTTTAATACATGAAAAACATAAGATGCATCGGATGATTGCGCTAAAGACTTTAACCATTGGCGCTGAGTAGGCGTATTTGCAGGGAAATCCATCACGACGGTATTTCCTGCTTTAACCAGTTGCTGGATGTGCTTTTCGAGCACTTTTTTCACTAAAGCACTTTTTTCAATATAATCAGATAATTCTTTGATTTTGTCAGGGTAGAGTACGGAAAGCCATTCATCTTCACACAGTAAAACTGTACGAGGCTGCTGTGATAATGTTTTCGCTAAAGTCGATTTGCCCGACGCTATTTTGCCACAAAGAAAATGTAGCTGAGGTTGATTGTCTGGCTGTTGAGGCGCTTGTACTGAGCACATAATAAGTTCCTGATTTGTGAGCCAGCCAAGAACAAAAAAACCCGCCTTGATTGGTGGGTTACGGATGTAGCTTATCCCCACCACGATGTGATGGTAATAATAATGTTTAAGCCTACTACAACCTGTGACATATTTTTTCTTCACTAGATAGATAACTGAGCCAATTTATCAATATCAACATATATGTCAACAATATGATTACTCTAAAAATGAGAATGGCAGTTTCACCGCGCTAATCAATGCATCTACCGCAACATCCGCTGCATCCACAGCAATATCAAGTGCATCCCAAGCAGTCCACTCCTCTTCGCTATTTTGCCCTAAACCCAGTAGTTCTTGCATGTAAGGTAAATTGATTGGTAGCATTTCCAGCTGTTGTGAACCATTAATACTTTCCGACGTATCGACTAAGACCACACACCACGAAAACGGACTACCTTCCTCTCCATACTGCTGCCGGCCAATCCAATGACCGAAGATATCAACCCGATACCCTTTTTCTTCATTCTCTGCAGAGTCAATCTGAGCAGATAGCCAAAGGTTATCACGTTTTTCCGGCGCAATATCGTCAAGAGGGAGCATTTTTAGCTTGATATTTTTCCTCTCAAAACTCAATTCTTGTTTCTCTACAATACGCCAGTGGCACGGAATATAATCACTAATATCAAACTTCTCATTTGTGTTTTTAATTCTCAATAGCGACCAACCATATTCACTATTTTGATTGCCAAACTCACTACGACGAATCCATTGCCCATGCTCATCTTGGCGAAAGCCTTTATTCTCATTAACATGGGAAATAAATATGGCTTCATCCCATAATAAATTTAACTCTCGTTCTGTCAGTTGATATTGTTTCATCGCCCTATTCCTTTAGATCAAAAACTAGCCCAAGTATTGATTACTTGGGCTATAACAATTTAGTGCTTCGCTTTTTTATGATGATTGAGCGTTTCTTCTTTTAAATCAAGCTCATCTCGCAAGCGGTGATAAACTCGTTCGTTAATATTCTTGTTTTTACGCATCAAGTAAAGCGCGTCGCGTTTGGCTTTCAGCGCTGACTTAGACATGTCTCGTTCCATCTCAATCATTTTATGTAAATCATAAACATCCGACTCTGTTTCATCAGAGTTATCGAGTCGTCTGCCATAAATTTCTAACAATTGAGCCCCCACTTCCGTTCGCATGGCAATTTCATCCATGTCTTCTGAGGGATAGTTCATTAGTTCACGTAGATGTGCCATTGCGGCTTCGTTTAATGCCAAACGAGCACGAATTTCGTCATTATCATACGGTAAATCTTGCACCAAACCTTTGGTCAGGATTGGCAAAGCGATACTCGCAATTAATAGCGAACATAAAATCACACCCATTGCCAAGAATATGGCTAAGTCTCGATTTGGAAATAACGAACCGTCTGGCATTAATAATGGTAATGTCAAAATACCCGCTAACGTAATAGCTCCTCGTACACCCGCTGTTGCCATAACAGCCATCATACGAATATGAACCACGTCCCCATCTTTACCACGGCGTCGATTATGGAATACCGTCAGCGTCATCGATATCCATACCCAACTAAAGCGCAAAATAGCCAGCGCGACCGTAATCACTGCCACATACACAAATAGCATCCAAGGATGGCTTGCGCCTGCGGCCTCTGCAACTTCAGGCATATTGGTCCACATACCCGGTAATTGCTCACCCAATAGGATAAAAATCATCCCGTTCAAAGCGGTTTGAACCGTGTCCCAGACGGCTTTACTTTGCATGCGTGTTGCAGCTTGCATTCTCCCCGCAATTTTCTCGTAGTGCATCGCAATACCAGCGACAACCGCAGCTAAAATCCCCGATACATGTAAATGCTCAGCCAATAAATAAGCCGTGAATGGCATTAATAAGCTGATCATAATTTGGATCGCAGGCTCTTCCCCTGTTCGCTTCACTAAAAATTGGTTTAACCAGCCGATTGCCCATGCCACCAGCAAACCAATAAAAATCCCGCCAAATGCTACCAATACGAACTGGCCAGCAGCTGACGCAAGTGAAAAAGTGCCCGTTAAAGCGGCCACTACCGCGAAGCTAAAACAGACTAAACCTGTTGCATCATTAAGTAGAGACTCCCCTTCAAGAATGTGTGCCATACGGGATGGTAATGGAGAGTTTACGGTCATTGCTGATACTGAAACGGGGTCTGTCGGTGATAAAATAGCCGCTAATGCAAAAGCAACCGCTAAGGAAATCGCTGGAATCAACCAGTGAATAAAGAACCCCATACCAATTACGGTGACGACAACTAAGCCAATTGCCAACGACATGATAGGCTTAATTTCTTGAAATAAGGCTTCTTTTGGTATCCTCCATCCATCAAGAAATAACAACGGAGGAATAAATAAAAATAGAAATAAATGGGGTTCAAACTCTACAGTAAAACCATATAGAGACAACCCAGCCCCTAACGCTATCTGGATAAGAGGTAATGGGATGATATCCTTTAGCAGTCGTGAAACAAAAACGCTCACAACAACCGCTAATAAAAAAACGAGTACAAGTGTCACTACTGACATTGATTGCTCCAAGTTTAGCTAATCATTAATTATCAGCCATAAAGTAAATAGATAAATTGAATCAATGTAAAGTACCTATTAATTATCCGAAGCAAAAAAAAATAAAATTAAGAAATAGCCTATCAATCATTATGTTACAGTATTATATAAACCCCATAGAAATCCCCCCCCAAAAAGTAGATTGTTCATAAGTGAAATTTTCTCTTCACATAGTTCAGGGAGACTAAGAAGCTTCGAGGCAAAGCTATCAAATATACGCTCGGACAATGGCCTAAGATCATTCGTTATCTCGATGAGGGACACTTATCTATCAGCAATAATCGGATCGAATGCGATACTTTACAGTATCGTCGATGCCACAAAGACCAACGGTCTTATCCTCTACGATTATCTGATCAAGAGCATGAAAGAATTCGCGAAAACGGAACTCGGTATTAAGTCGCTGTTACCTTGGAACTTCAAATACTCGCTATGCTGCCTAGTGGATTCATGGAACGGGGAGTAAAAAAACAAATAATATTAAATTGATATATCTGACCTCGTTATCCAACTTAAAAAGTTCCCCCTCATTCAAATTTCAAAGATGAGGGGGTTATTTTAATAGAGGTAAAATAAAAAAAGGAATATCTATTTTCGGTGTGGCTTAACTACCTATATGAAATAGTTGTAATTGCTGAATTTATTGATATTTTAGATAAATAAATATCTGAAACTTTCACAGAATCAATTTTTATTATATTTTCATCTAATGATGATAGTTGGTAGCTATGGTGTTTATCATTTTTTCTCTCACTACAGATTAATGTAATCTGGCTATCCGTTGTATTATAGCCGCAAGGTTCTTCAAAGACATGCCCACCAAAGTAAACCATTCCTCCATTATTTTCTATACCATGTGCAAAAATAGAAAAGAAAAAAGTAAACAAAAATATAATTTTATTCATTGTAACTCACTCTATTCATTAAATTAATCTGATAAATGTTTTCATTACAAGGATAAATACAATCAAATATATAAAATAAAATTCAATGAGTTCAAATAACATGCTAGGAAATTAAATGAGTTAACATCAGTAAATATATTTAAAACTAAGTAATAATACGTTTAATATAGATTACATTCCTCCTTAGTTAACTCGATTAAAATGATACTAAGTTAAATTCTCATGTCAACACACTTTTTAATAAATAATTACATTTGGTAAAATTAGCTTACCATTTATTTATAACAAATAAGAAAATTACTAAGTGGTTATTTTTAGAGCACACATTTAACCCTATCCATATCAATAAGATATATAGGGTTGATTAACTATTGCATTCAAACTAGTACACTGAGAATATTAGAAAGCACTTATAAAAAAATAACCCTCTAATAAGAAATACTAGAGAGTTATTTTT
The DNA here is from genome assembly GCF_050487165.1 of Providencia sp. Me31A. Lineage (NCBI taxonomy): Bacteria > Pseudomonadati > Pseudomonadota > Gammaproteobacteria > Enterobacterales > Morganellaceae > Providencia > Providencia sp. Me31A. The sequence goes on along the minus strand of NZ_JBKQGZ010000021.1, from coordinate 14,637 downwards.
ATTTAATTGAAATAGATATATTTACTAATCGTACGAGATATTAAAAATCATCTTTGCTTGGACATTGCCTGGTGTGATCTCTTTTTTATACTGATAATATTTCGCTATATAGTTAAGATTTATTGTTTTTTCCTGGATTATACCAACACTACCCACTAAATATTTTTTATCCCACTCTAACGGTTTATCCTCTAAGGTCAGAACTTGTACGCCCACCCCATTCGCAGCTTGGAGTTCTGTCGAACTATTTTCTAAAACACCTTGTGTATTATTCGTATCCTGAGCCAGTTCACCATTAAAAGACATATAAATATTAGATGTATTTGCGATATTAACCCCCCCACTACATAACATGTTAATAGAAAATGGGGTTTTTCCAGCCGTTGAGCCTAAACCTGAGAAATCACTTTTCTTTACAGACTGCATAATTACATTTTGATTTACACCAGATGTAATTTTACATGAGGGAGAAACAATGGTTATCGCATCGGCTGTCAAACGCGTAATTAAAGCCGGTGTCACTGAGTCAGGTAAATAGCCATAACGTGTATACTCACCTTCATGTAGAGAGCCTGACCCTGTTTTATCAGCAATCTTGATAACTTGGATCGTAAATGTAGACCCCGCTAATAAAACATGCTTTAACCCGCTTCCTGGTACTTCAAATGTTCCAGGGTAGGTAATTTTTATTTTCCCGCCATCGGCATTACGGATAAATCGCAAGCCGATACCAGGAACGTTCGTTTCAATAATGTTATCCCCGGATATCGGCTTATTCGCAACTATCTTCGCGTCTAATATGGTTCCCCCCTGACACTCGCCCCAGGCTTTTGTTGCCATATCCATGCTCCAGGTACGTTCTCGAATAATCGTTCCCACTGGTAAATCGGGGCTCACAATGACACGACCTAGCTCCATATTTATATCAACAGGAGGTATAGGTAAGCGCTTACACTCCGCCATTGCTGCAGTACTTATGCCAAATAGGGCAGAAAAATAATATAAATAAATTATTCGCATATTAAATTCCTATTCAATTCACTTTGTTGATTGATCAAAAATGAGCATTCTCCCTCACGCCAAACAACTGTTGCTTTTCCGTGATAGTCCCCATTCACAAATACACTACTCCCCTGCCCAACGCTTCCTATAGAGGTATCCGAACTCCCCTTAATTTCTGCACCAAATGGAAGCGGCTGATTGTTCGCACGTTTCACCTCAAATATATTGGTTTTTTCAACTTTGGTATCAAAACTAACTTTGACGATGCTGCCTTCATAAGGGACAATATTTTTCAGCGTATTAGTGAAAATTACGTCTTCGGAACTTCCTTTAGGATCTAACTCAATGGTGTTAACTCGATACGGACGCATATAGGATGCCAATGCATAGCCATGACCATCAATCTTCGTTCCCGGTGAACCAACAATTGACGCACCTTCGGCATCTTTTGCTTCAATTAAAGCCATTGTTTGTGATGTATTAGGAGATAACGTCACACCATCCGCATGAACTACGACTGAACCATTCGCGCCTAATGAATATTGTCGATATTTCTTTCCATGACTGTAGCTCGCATTTAAAGCAGAGTACGGGGTACGGTAAGCTGTATTTAAGGCAATATTGTTATTACTGTTATTAGAGAAAGAAGAGTTGATACCATAGACCCAATTATTTTCTTCATCCAAAGACCCATTGATACCAAGCTGAGTAGCATCAAACGTAGAGTTATTAAATATCGTATTTGATGTTAATGAGACATGTTGATTATTACCAAAATATAATGGGTAACTCAGATTAATACTTATCCTGTCATCTTTATTATCATAATAGTTATCAGAATAAACACGCATAAAAGAGACGGAGTAAGATAATTTATCAAAGCGATTGTAATAGTTAAATTGATATTGCTTCTCTGCAGATCTATGATCCCAGTAATAAACCATTCGACCGGTGAAATAGAACCCACCATAATTACTCGGTAACTCTTGATTGATCGTATAATTTATACTTTTCTTTTCATGCCTCAAGCGGTTATCGGTTTGACGCTTCTCGTTATCAATGACATAAAGTGACTCATTTAAGTTATAGTAGGACTCACTAGAGCTAATCTTGCCATTAATAATAAAATTGGTTTTCGTGTCGGAAAATAATTTGTTTAAAGTCAACTGATGTTTAAAACCACTTTTATTCTTATTTAACATTTTAGTTTTTGCACTTGTGATGTCATAAGCTAATGCCCCGATTTGTGTATTAACCGCGGTACCCAGCATGTAAGCTTGATAGTCATCATAGGCATTAACACCTGTATAAAATGTAAAATAATTATTGTAACCGTGCTGTAATGTACCTTGAATAATATGAGGTCGGTGGTGGTAAGAGTTCTGATCAAGTTTACCTGCGGCGATTTGATAACGAGTAAATTTAGGTCTTAATAATTGAGGTAATGAAGAATAAGGAACGATAAAAGAACTTTCGCTTCCATCTGCCTCTTTGACGGTGACTTCAAGATCATTACCATAACCTGATGGATTCACATCTTGTAAATCAAAAGGCCCCGGAGGAACCGATGTTTGATAAATCACGACATTATTTTGGCGAACCGTAACTAATGCATTGCTTTGAGCAATCCCGCGAATTTCAGGGACATAGTTTGTAACCCCGTCTAGATACATACTGTCATCTGTAGCAAGTTTTACCCCGCGTAAGCTCACACTATCGAATAAATTTCCTTCTGTATAAAATTGCCCAAGTGTCATGGACGATTTTAACGGAACAATCGGAGCTTTAAGGTAAGTTTGGTTGCTATCCCATTTTAAACTTTCCCCTTCTTGCCATGCAGCATTCCCAATATGCTTTAATTGCCAACCGTTATATGAAAAACCTGAATTAATGCCAAGGTACATCATAGAATAACGGTCAACAGATGAATCCGACAGATTATTACTGTAATAATTTGCCTGATAGGCTGTATTTAATGCAAAGATCCCTTTGTCCCAAAATTCGGGCGGAACATAGCCTGCTTGTGATTGCATTACATAGGCTTGTGGTAACATCAGGTCTAATCGCAAACGCGTAGGATCAAATACCTCCTTAATATTGCTATCGTTACTCCATTCTTTTAGAAAATGACATGGCTGATTATTACTACTTAATGCTTTATTTAATATTGTTGTATTAATCGATAAACTCATTAACAGAGAATTAGAATAGCAGGCGGCCAACCCCTGCCCCCCATTTTTACTTAGCTGTATTTCATGACGTCCTTTCCAGTTATTATTAACATAAATATCAATAGAATAGAGGCCAGCTCTTAATTCACTTTCATTAAAATGCGTTAAATCGATATTTTCTCTGCTTCCAACGATAAAGCCACTATTGAACTCGTAAACTTCATCTGTTTTTTGTTCTTCCGCCTGTACTTCACTCGTAGTTATTATCCCAATTGGTGTAAATAATAATGTGAAAAACATGATTTTATTTTTTTTTAATATGATTCTCATACTTGTATCCGATTATCTCACTTTTATTTTAGCGGGAACCTCTGCACCATAATCGTTGATATTATTGACTATTAAATTATCTCCCGAATTCACTGCACTATTAACTTTAATTGTTTTCAATTCTCCTGGTGCTAACATAAATGCTTCCGTATTGATTGTTTTGTTACCCGCATTTATCGCCGTAATAGTGATAAAAAAAGGAGTAGGATTCTTTATTTGAATGCTTTCTTTACCTGAAAAAACCTGCAATTGGTCTGGCGCTAATTCACGGCTTCCAATTTTATTAGGACGATATATAAATTTAAAACGCGAGCGTATAGCTAGTTGCAGCATATTCTCCTCTGCACTTTTTTCTGATTTTGTAATAGGAGGAATATCCAGTAAATTTAGCCAATATAAGGCCTCTTTATCTGTAGGTAATTGTGATTTATCGACCAATTTTATACGAATTGTTTGCCCACCATTCGCGGACAATTTTGATATCGGGGGCATTATCTGAAAAGGAGTTTTGATTTCCTCAGGGAGAGTTTTAGGATTACCTTCATCAAGCCAAATTTGGGCAACAGCAGGCCTAGTCGCTGTATTATTTAACTGAATGGTAATCTCTTTGTCGTTTTCAGAGTAAACAAATCGAGTCCCATTAACAATAATATTATTAGCGAAAGAAAAATGGCAAACAAAAAGTAGTAATATATTCAACACACTCAGAAGTTTCATTTTTACCTCTTTTAAAGGCGGTAGTAAAAACTACCGCCAGAAACAACAAAAATGTAAACATTATTGATACGTTATCTCATAGGTTGCATAGCTATTAACTAAACCTGTAGAAACATCTGCTGGTGTTGGAGTTGCATATCCAATAAAATATGTAAATCTTGCACCATCTTTAATAGATGTTAAATCGCTAGTGACTTTTGGTTGATTTGGGTCACCTGGAATGATTTTAGTGCCTGTTAAAGAAGCCGCATCTTTTGTAGCTAAAACAAGTTGAATATTTTGAGCACCCGTTGATTCTGTATTCGCTAAATACCCTTCAGCGCCAGCTGGTGGGTTTTGTAATATATTACCACCGTCCCAATACACGCCAATCCGGCTCATTGTTAAATCAACTTCAATGTCTTCACGGGTTAACGTGGCGGTTTGTTTACAGTTTGTCACATCAATAACAAACGACTTTGGTTTTAAATAAGTATGAGCCGCAGCTGCTGTCACTTCTTTAATTGAAACAGGGGCTAAATATACACTTGCATTACTGCCTTGCCCATCAACTGAGATAGTACAGGAAATATCAGTGACCTTTCCGAAGAAATTGACCTGCCCACCACCAACTGTATCTGTTGCAGCTAATGAGTTTAGGGAAAAACAGCTTGTTACAAGAATCGCAGTTAATAATAGTTTTTTCATGATATATCCCTCTAATTAGAGAATATAATTCACATACATTTAATTATTAAATAATATCCCAAAATGGGACTATTTAAACATCAACAAATGTTAGTAAATATTTCCCTATTGATAATTTGAAAACTAATACTAGATATTACTTAGTGATAAAAACCATTTAAAATATTATCTTCAAGATAATATTAATCATAATACAGAATTTATAATCAAATAAAATACTTTATTTATTATTTAATCCTTACTCGTAAAATAAATAAAAATAACCTTGATAAACAAAAGGATAAGAAACTATTATTTATATAGAAATAAAATTATATAATTCCATTAAGTAAGAAATTTAACCCGTAAATATACATAAAAAGTGTTTTTTATTAAGTTAATATACATAAAAAACACGTAAATGTACGCTATATAAAATCATAGATACTAAATCATATAAATATAAAATAATTATCTAATTAATAGGAAAAATACCATATCATTTTCAATCAACATGGTGTTGGTAATAAATAAAATTAAATAATTAGAACAGAATTGATGTTTTCAAATAAACTTGAAAACCAGTGAAAAGATTTTTTACGTCAGAGTCCTTTACCCATTTAGCGGTAAATAGCCATCTTTACATGTTTGTAAACATGTATACTCACCAACATCTGCATTTAAACCAGTACTAGAATATAACTTATCATCCAAATAGACGGTAAAGCTACTATCCTGAAAAACAAGGGGTTACTGTATCGTGACCACGTATAATAGCAATACGGCGCATAGTGTTATCCTCTGCAAAATTTTTTGAATGGTGTCTTATTATGCAAAACAAATTATGCACAACAAAGAATGGCGAATTTAACCTGTTTAGCCCCTTAATGAAGTAACCGCAATCAACAGGGTGAGCCGTACCAATAACAAAACTCGCCAGATCAGAACGTAGGAACGCAACAGCTTAGGTAATATCTTCAAAATCACGTCCCCCTTAATAAGTGACAATCTGCAGCTACTCAGTCGATTATGTGAAAAGAACTTTACGGACGCTCCAAAATCCGTGCCCCCGGTCCTCTTTTTCCTAATACGTCATCAGGATTACGAAGTGGGCAATCACTCAGTGATAAACAACCGCACCCAATACAGTTATCCAATTCATTGCGTAAACGTGTTAGCTGGCGGATGCGCTTATCCAACGAAACTCGCCATTGTGTGGACATTTCCTTCCATTGTTCTGAAGTTAACGCACTATTGGCAGGAAAACGCCCCAATGCCTCTTGGATTTCCTGTAATGGTATCCCCGTGCTTTGTGCCACTTTAATAATTGCAATATAACGCAATACTACGGCAGGAAAACGCCGTTGGTTGCCCTGTGTGCGGGTACTTTGAATTAATCCCTTTGATTCATAAAAATGTACTGTCGATACCGCAACGCCAGCCCTTTTTGCGACTTCACCAACCGTTAAAGCCCTTGTAAAATCGACCTTTTTACCACTCTCTTTTTGTGGTTTTATCGTTTTCGTGTCTTTTCCTACCATTTTACCCCCCCCTTCACTTGACCTCAACTTAACTTAAGGTTTTATAGTGCCACCCTGCGAGTTTGTCAATTGCGTTTTTTGAGAAAAAAGGAGATAGGCTTATGCCATTGGTGATCGCTAAGTTATTAGAAAGCAATAGCTTATGGATTATTGCTCGTTTACTTATCTTGGTTTTATTTATTTCATCGGGTTTAGCCAAAGTTTTTGATTATGAAAACAGTCTGGCAGAAATGCGCGCAGCAGGGCTACATCCAGATTGGTTTTTTAATATTGCATCTGCGGTTGTCATGTTAGGGGGTTCTGTACTGGTGCTTTTTAACCGCCTCCTGTGGCTTGGTACAGGGGCTCTAGCCGTATTTTTGTTCCTCACTATCGTTGTCGTTCACACATTTTGGAATTACACGGGTGAGCAAGCTCAAATCGCTATGTTCTGGGCAATTGAACATATTGCCGTGATTGGTGGGCTTATCGCTGTTGCCATTGCAGGTCATTTTAGAGGGTGTTATTTCGCGCTAAAAGCGCAGAAATAGAAGGAAAATTCGATGAGTAAAAAAACAATAATCACATTGTGTACTATTTTAATCGCAGCAGGGAGTGGCAGTGCCATCTATTCGACTTACGCTCAAGAGGATGATGAACAAGCGGCTTATCATTATCCTCCGGTTAAAGTGGCTTTAGCGCCAGTAAGTGTAGACATCGCACCTCGTACCTTTTATGGCGTTGGTGAATTAGAGGCGGGCAAACAGGTCTTGGTTGCCGCAGAAACCAACGGTCGGATCACGAAAATTGCATTTGAATCAGGGCAGCAGGTTAAAAAAGGCCAACTATTAGTCCAACTCAATGATGCCGTTGAACAAGCTGATTTATCACGCTATCAAGCCCAATTGCGTAACGCATCTCGCTTATATGAAAGAACGCGTTCGTTATCAGTACGCCATTTAGTGCCCGAAGCGCAATTAGACAGCACCCGCGCTGAGCGCGATATCGCCCAAGGGTTGATCAGTCAAACCCAAGCGCTGATTGCTCAAAAAACGATTCGTGCCCCTTTTGATGGCATTATTGGCATCCGCCAAGTCCATGAAGGACAATATTTAAACCCCGGTGAAGCTATCGCCAGTCTTGTTGATACCCAAACACTGAAGCTCAACTTTTCCTTAGATGAACAAGCTTCACCTGAACTCCATCAAGGGCAAATTGTTGATGTCACTGTTGATGCCTACCCAAATAAAACTTTCCCAGCACGTATCACCGCTATTGACCCATTGATTGGTAAGTCACGTACTGTCGCCTTGCAAGCCACGTTGGAAAATAGCGATGGCACATTGAAAGCCGGTATGTACGCCAATGTGAATGTGGTTCGCCAAGCCAGCAACGAAGTGCTAACTATCCCCGAAACTGCGGTCACTTATACCGCTTATGGAGACACCGTCTTCATCACTCAAGGTGAAGGTAATGCCATGACCGTCAAGCGTGTATCCGTTAAAACGGGGCAACGCTGGGATGGGAAAGTAGAGATAGAGCAAGGCCTTAGCGCAAACGATCATGTGGTGACCTCTGGGCAATTACGCTTGAACAATGGCTCCGCAGTGACACCTGTTGCACACGACACATTATCTGAACCCGTAACTAATACTGCGCAAGGTTCATAAGGAAGGCGTCATGAAATTTACTGATATTTTTGTTCGCCGACCTGTTTTAGCTCTGGTTGTCAGCGCCCTAATTGTACTAATTGGTTTATTTGCGTTAAGCAAATTGCCGATCCGCCAATACCCACAGTTAGAAAGCGCTACCATTACTATTACCACTCAATACCCCGGTGCATCCGCAAAACTGATGCAAGGATTTGTGACGCAGCCTATTGCGCAAGCCGTCTCATCGGTAGAAGGGGTGGATTACCTTTCGTCATCATCGGTACAAGGTAGCAGCCTTGTCACCGTGCGTATGGAGCTAAACCGAGACTCAACTCAAGCCCTTGCACAAGTGATGGCAAAGGTGAATCAAGTCCGATATAAATTACCTAAAGAAGCCTATGACCCCGTGATTGAGTTATCTTCAGGGGAATCAACCGCCGTCGCTTATATCGGCTTTTCCAGCAGCGAATTATCCATTCCTGCATTAACTGATTATATTTCCCGTGTTGTCGAGCCCATGTACTCCTCCATTGAAGGGGTCGCTAAAGTGCAAGTATTTGGAGGACAGCAATTGGCAATGCGTTTATGGCTCGACGCCGATAAACTGGCTGGCCGTGGCTTAACGGCCGCTGATGTTGCGCAAGCTGTGCGCCAAAACAATTACCAAGCCGCTCCCGGTAAGGTCAAAGGGGAATACGTCCTTTCTAATGTATATGTGAACACTGACCTGACTAACGTGGATGAATTCCGCGATCTGGTTATTCGCAATGACGGTAATGGATTAGTCCGCCTAAAAGATGTAGGAACGATTGAGTTGGGTGCATCTTCCACTGAAACCAGTGGTTTGATGAATGGTGAACCGGCTATTTACCTCGGCTTGTTTGCCACCCCAACAGGTAACCCATTGGTGATTGTTGATGGAATGAATCAATTGATGCCAGATATCACTAAAACATTGCCGCCTGGTGTAAAAGTGGAGATGGCATTTGAAACGTCCCGCTTTATTAAGGCATCTATCGATCAAGTAATCAGTACCCTTGTCGAAGCCTTACTGATCGTCATCGCCGTGATTTACCTGTGTTTAGGATCGATCCGCAGTGTGATTATCCCAATCTTGGCAATCCCATTATCCATGCTCGGAGCTGCTGCGCTCATGATGGCATTTGGCTTCAGCATCAACTTACTGACCTTATTAGCGATGGTATTAGCTATTGGGCTTGTGGTGGATGATGCGATTGTGGTGGTGGAAAATGTTCACCGCCATATAGAAGAAGGGAAATCTCCTATTTTAGCCGCGTTAATTGGGGCGCGTGAGGTCGCAGGGCCGGTGATTGCCATGACCATTACATTAGCTGCGGTGTATGCACCTATTGGTTTAATGTCAGGCTTAACAGGTGCGCTCTTTAAAGAGTTCGCACTCACACTGGCAGGAGCCGTGATTGTCTCAGGTATTGTGGCATTAACGCTTTCCCCTGTGATGAGTTCCTTTATGTTAAATTCCAAACAAAATGAAGGCCGTATGGCGCGTATGGCAGAAACGTTTTTCTCTGTCCTCGCCCATTATTATACAATTGTTTTGAATTTTTCTTTGAAAAACCGTTGGTTAACAGGTGTTCTGGCAGTGGCTGTTTTTGTCAGCTTACCGTTGCTTTACCAGTCGGCTCCCAGAGAACTCGCCCCCGTGGAAGACCAATCAAGCGTTTTAACCGCGATTAAGTCACCACAACATGCGAACCTCGAATACGTCGAGCGCTTCTCCCGTAAATTACATGATGTTTTCATGGAATTACCAGAAACCGAAAGCACATGGATCATTAATGGTACGGATGGCCCTTCCGCCAGTTTTGGGGGAACCAACTTATCATCATGGGAACAGCGCGACCGTCCCGCTTCCGCTATCCAATCTGATTTGCAAGCCCGTGTTGGCGATGTTGAAGGGAACAGTATTTTTGTTTTTCAATTACCTGCATTACCAGGTTCAACGGGAGGTTTACCTATCCAAATGGTATTACGCAGCTCACAAGATTATTCCGTGCTTTATAAAACGATGGAGGAAATTAAGCAACAAGCACGTGAAAGTGGATTATTTATGGTTGTAGATAGCGACCTCGACTATAACAATCCCGTTGTTGAGATCCGTATCAATCGCTCTAAAGCAAACAGTTTAGGGATACGTATGCAAGATATTGGTGAATCGCTCACTTTATTAGTGGGTGAAAACTATATCAATCGCTTTGGAATGGATGGACGCTCTTATGATGTGATCCCGCAAAGCATTCGCAGTCAACGCCTGACGCCAGATGCCCTTTCACGCCATTATGTGAAATCTGAAGCAGGCGCTATGATCCCACTATCTACCGTTGTGGATATTAATACCCAAGTTGAACCCAATAAGTTAACTCAGTTTAATCAACAAAATGCGGCCATTTTCCAAGCTATTCCTGCACCCGGCATCACTTTAGGGCAAGCTGTTGCCTATTTAGATGAAGTCGCTAATGAACTCCCTGCTGGCTTTAGCCATGACTGGCAATCCGATTCACGCCAATATAAACAAGAAGGAAACACCCTCGCCTTCGCCTTTATGGCGGCGCTGATTATTATTTACTTAGTGTTAGCAGCACAATATGAAAGTTTAGTCGACCCATTGATTATTTTGATCACGGTACCGTTGTCGATTTGCGGAGCACTTATCCCTCTCGCGTTGGGCTATGCCACATTGAATATCTATACCCAAATTGGGTTGGTTACTCTCATTGGTTTGATCAGTAAACACGGTATCTTGATGGTGGAATTTGCCAATGAACTACAGGCTAACGAAGGCTTAGATAAACGCCACGCTATTTTAAAAGCAGCACAAATTCGTTTACGCCCTATTTTAATGACAACAGCGGCGATGGTTATCGGCTTAGTACCATTGCTGTTTGCTACTGGTGCAGGTGCCAATAGTCGCTTTGGTTTAGGACTCGTGATCGTAACCGGCATGCTGGTTGGCACACTGTTTACGCTGTTTGTTCTACCCACTATTTATTCATTACTTGCACGAAACCATAGTGCGACTGCACTGACTCCTAGGCGTTATGAACTTGCCGAAGCCAATCGTTTGATAAAAGAAACTGAGGAGACTTCCCAATGAGAGATGCATCAGCTAGCCGTTCGCGTGATAACCGAATACCCAATGACGCAGAAGTCAAGCCCATGACCAACAGCATGACGATGCTATTGATTTATCATGGACTACCAACTGCAATAAATAGGCCGAATACCCCAATTAGCACTAAGCCAACCCGCTAATTAACCTGAACTCGAGATAAAAAAACAAAAAGGAAGGGAACTAAAAGCGGGTTCTGTGATTAGATCTTTCGACCAAGAAATAACTTCTCACAGAGGAACCCGCTATGCGTAATCTACTGCATTTCATTTTGCAACTAAAGTACAGTTTTTAGGGCACCCACAAGACACACGATGTCCTTCCAGTGCAATCGCTTTACCTGCAATTTGAGAAAAATTGGAACCCTCTGCGATATTTCCTGTTTTTTTGCAAGCAGGACAAAATACTTTCATTCCAACAGTTGCAATAGCCGCACCTTGGCTAGCAAAAGAACTCCCTTCAAGCACAATGCCCCCTGTTGATGTTGTATCGCCTTTTTGGATCACTTTACGGTTATCAATTGTGCAGCGCATAATATTTTCTCACGATTAATCATCCCGTTTCCCTTCACGCACTAAATGCCAAAGAGTAGTACCTTCGGGGTTATTATTCACATCAAACGCAATATCCCCTTGTTCAAAATAAGCCTCTTTTAACCCGCCTTTTTCACTGTGGTAGTAACCTGCTACTAATGCAGGTTCTCCTGCTGCAATCGGGGTGATTTTTAAAGGTGCTCTATCTAAACGGGAATACCAAGCTTTAGTAGCGGGAATATCAAAATGGCCGTAGCCTCGAGTATGTAGGCTATCGTCAGGTACAAGCCGAATAGGTCTGAGTAAGTCATTCACCGCATAATAGCTTTCTGGCACTGATGCCAACGAGTCACACAAAATAGGATAGTCGCCAATTTGAATAACGAGTGAGTCTTTAGTCTCCGTTAGTTTAATTTCTGGGTAGGGTGAGAGTTTTTTACGTACCCATTCAATGCCACCAACACATTGAAGCAGATAGGGAGAAATAATCGTAATCCAATTGACTCCTCGGGCTGCTTTGCCAAACTCTGCCGCATAGACATGAATACTTGAGTTCACCGCTAATAACGGATAGCGTTCTGCCAGCATACGCTCTTGAGCTTGGTATTCATGTTGATTACGAGGCACAATGACCCCAAAATCACAATACCCAGCATCAGGAGATAGCTGCTCTTTGAGAAAATCAAACCACTCTTGGAGTTTAGTTTGCTCGTTTTCTTGAAATAAATAATCCCAAGGTAAGGTTAGTTTCAAATATGAGCGGTCATACGACCCACTACCTTCTCGGCTTAATAACATTGACATGATATATGTTGCAGCAGTGTCAGCATCAAATGCATCACTCACATGCCACTCTAAATCATCTTTGTCTGTTCCTGCTAAAAATTTGGTTTCAAACTTCTCAATATTCGCCTCATTGTATTTTTTTAGCCCTGAAAAACCGTGGGTATGAAAACGCAGCTCATAACCAAATTCTTCACGAAAGCGACGAAAACAATTTAACGCATTTTGTTTTTTTTCAGCGGTATAGCCGAACGGATAAATCATAATGATGGTGATACCCAAACGCGTCACCGCCATCCCTTCACTATTAAGTAATGAAAAATTCGCCAGTTGTTGTTCGATATGCTGTTTTTGTGCTTCGAATGCCATGTTTCCCTCTCAGCTAATCATCCCGTTTCCCTTCACGCACTAAATGCCAAAGGGTAGTACCTTCGGGGTTATTATTCACATCAAACGCAATATCCCCTTGTTCAAAATAAGCCTCTTTTAACCCGCCTTTTTCACTGTGGTAGTAACCTGCTACTAATGCAGGTTCTCCTGCTGTAATCGGGGTGATTTTTAAAGGTGCTCTATCTAAACGGGAATACCACGCTTTGGTCGCGGGAATATCAAAATGGCCGTAACCTCGGGTATGTAAGCTATCATCAGGGACATGTCGAATTGGTCTAAGTAAGTCATTTACCGCGTAGTAACTCTTGGGTACAGAGGCTAATGAATTACAGAGTATGGGATATTCACCAATTTGTATCACTAATGAATCGGGACTTTCAATGAGTTGGATTTCGGGGTAGGATTTAAGTTTTTTGCGTACCCATTCAATGCCACCAACACATTGAAGCAGATAGGGAGAAATAATCGTAATCCAATTAACACCGCGAACAGAAGTACCAAAATCATCAGCATCCATATGTATGGTTGAATTGACAGACAGCAGTGGATATCGTTCAGCAAGAGACCTTTCTTGTGCTTGATACTGATGATAATCTCGTGGTAATGTTAAACCAAATCCAGAATAACCCGCATCAGGAGATAACTGTTCTTTCAGAAAATTAAACCACTCTTGAAATTTAGTTAAACCTCTTTCCTGAAATAGGTAGTCCCACGGTAGAGTAAGGCTCAAATATGACCTATCGTAATGACCACTTCCTTCCCGAGACAATAACATAGACATTAAATAGTTAGGGGCTGTATCTGAATCAAAGGCATCACTCACATCCCATTCCAAGTCATCTTTTGCTGTTCCAGCCAAAAATTTGGTTTCAAATTTTAGAACATTTGCATCATTATATTTCTTAAATCCTGAAAAACCGTGCGTTTGAAATCGTAATTCATAGCCAAATTCATCACGAAATCGACGAAAGCAATTTAACGCATTCTGTTTTTTCTCAGCAGTATAACCGAACGGATAAATCATAATGATAGTGATACCCAAACGTGTCAGCGCCATACCATCATTATTGAGTAATGAAAAATGAGATAGTTGCTTTTCAATATATTGTTTCTGTTCTTCTAATGTCATGTTTCCCCTCAGCTAATCATCCCGTTTCCCTTCACGCACTAAATGCCAAAGAGTAGTACCTTCGGGGTTATTATTCACATCAAACGCAATATCCCCTTGTTCAAAATAAGCTTCTTTTAAGCCCCCTTTTTCACTGTGGTAATAACCTGCCACTAATGCGGGTTCTCCTGCAGTAATCGGGGTTATTTTTAAAGGTGCTCTGTCTAAACGGGAATACCACGCTTTGGTGGCAGGGATATCAAAATGACCGTAGCCGCGGGTATGTAAGCTGTCATCTGGTACTAACCGAATAGGTCTAAGCAAATCATTCACCGCATAATAGCTTTCGGGTACAGAGGCTAATGAATTACAGAGTATGGGATATTCGCCAATTTGGATCACTAATGAATCGGGACTTTCAATGAGTTGGATTTCGGGGTAGGGGGATAATTTTTTACGCACCCATTCTATTCCACCAAGGCGTTGCAATAAATATGGCGAGATAATGGTGATCCAATTAACGCCGCGAACTGAGGTTCCAAATCGGCGCTTATCACCGTGGATCGTTGAGTTGACTGTCAATAATGGATACCGTTCTGCCAGCATTCGTTCTTGAG